>CAMQBP010000192.1 GCA_946999025.1 uncultured Prevotella sp.
CCCATATACAACCTTCGTGGTGTGAAGGTGGGCACAGGCTGGAAAGCCCTTCAGCATTTGCCAAAGGGTATATATATCATAGGTGGAAAGAAAGTGGTAAAATAAATGCGGGTGCAGCGACATGGCCATCCGCGGCAGGTCATCAGAACTGTTCGAGGATGGCGATGCGCTTCTTCGTGTCGGGATGCGTGGAGAAGAGCGAGTTCATAAAACCCATCAGGCCCGATGACATCGCATCAGGCTGCACGATAAAGAGCTGGGCCACGTCTTGCTGTTTGACATCATCCAGTCCTGGGTCTTGCGACAACTTGCGCAAGGCGTTGGCCAGTGCCATGGGGTTGCCACACAACTCTGCCCCACCGGCATCTGCCATGTATTCGCGTTTACGTGAGATGGCGAAGCGGGTGACGAGCGTGAAAAAGTAAGCGATGACGCAACAAATCAATCCCACAAAGAGGATGACCAGGAACGACAGTCCGTTGCCCTTCTCATCGTTGCTTCTACGTGATCCGCCCCCCATCCACATCGTGTAGTACAACATGCGCACTACCATGTACATCACCGTGGCGACGATGCCCACGAAGATAATGCTCACCACGAGCAGGCGCGTGTCCTTGTTTCGAATGTGGGTAAGCTCGTGAGCCACCACGCCGGTGAGTTCCTCGTCGCTGAGGCGGTTGATGATGCCCGTGGTAAGCGTCACGGTGTAGGTTTTGGCATTGATGCCGCTGGCGAAGGCGTTCAACTGCGAATCGTCTACCACGTTAATCTTGGGCATGTCCATGCCGCAAGTCATACAAAGGTTTTCCACGATGTTGTAGACGCGCGGATTTTCGCGCCGCGTGAGCGGACGGGCACCGGTGGCATGCCGAATCATCGACACGTTGGAGAAATAAGCGATGACAAACCAAATGCCCACCACGAAGAGCACCCAAGGAATGGCCTGGACGAAATAAGCATTCACCTCCTCGACGTTGAGGGTGTGTACCATTTCGCCGTTCGCGTCGTAATAGCCTCCGCCTAAGTAGTTGAGCAGCGCCAGAAAAGTCCAAATCATCGCCAGGATGATAACAGGAAACGCCAGCAGCAACAACGCACTCATGATGTTGTTGCGGCGTATCTGCGTTTGGATGCCTACGTATTTCATGCTTTAAAACTTCACCTCCGGCGCCTTTTCAACCTCCGCGCGCTGTTCGGGAGCTATCTCGTACATGGGTTCGCGCTTAAAGCCAAACATGTTGGCAAAAAGGTTGGAGGGGAATGTTTGCACAGCGTTGTTCAGCTCGCGCGTTGCCGTGTTGAAGTAGCGGCGCACGGCAGAGAGTTTGTTCTCGATGTCGGCAATCTCGTTCTGCAACTGCATGAAGTTCTGGTTGGCCTTGAGTTCGGGATAAGCCTCCAAAGACACGCGCAAACCCGCCAAGGCTTGTGTCAGTGCGTTGTCGGCCTTCATCTTCTCGTTGATGGTTGTAGCCCCCATGCCCATGGCGCGGGCCTCGGTGATGCGTTGCAGCACCTGCTTCTCGTGGTCGGCGTAACCTTTCACGGCCCCAATCAACTGAGGAATCAAGTCGGCACGCTGCTTTAGTTGTACGTCGATATTGGCGAACGCATTCTCACGATTGTTGCGCAATCTCACCAAGTTGTTATAGATGCCGATGCATCCCAGCACAAGTAGTACGATGACTACCAAAATCACAATTCCTGTTACCATAGTTCCATTTGTTTGATTGTTTGTTGGATGTACAAATATAATTAAAAGTTGCGGAAGTTCCACTGATTTAAGATTTATTAGGAAACAAAGCAGAAAGAACACCCGTTCATCGGCACGGCTCTTTCACCTAAACAGGTCGTTTGTTGGCAAACCAATCATGGGCGTTTGTTTTAACAACGAATTGGATGAATTGCCATTTTTGAACAGGTATGTGTTTTTCCCTGGATTCTTTCAAATTATTAAATACAATATGTATCTTTGTTGTCGCGAAAAATGTATTCTTTCGCGACAAAAATATCTTGTAGTTATGAACGAAAGTATTGAAGATAAGATACTTGCTAAGTCAAAGAAAAGTAAATGAAATTCTACGAGTTACCTGAAGTTGTAGTCACCGGTCATAGACCTCAGAATGTAGAAGAAAAAGAGAAGAAAAGAGGAGGAACAAAACATGAAAATGAAAAATAAAAATTTACTAATTCTAATGACTCTGTTAATTTTTGGGGGTGTTACAGGTTGTAATAGTAATACCTCTAACTCTCACCTCATATCAATACAAAAGAATAATATTAAAGATGCTATTCTGAAAAAGGAAACAATTAAAAAAAACAAAATAGAGTTTAGTGATAGTCTTTTTGTAAATAGAATTATTGATGGAAACTTTTTTCAAGAGAAATTTTCTACAGAACAGGACTATGCTTTAGTTGTAAAACACTGTTTTTCACATACCGATGAACAGTACGATGAAACTTTTGCTGACGGGTTGAGCCAAATGCTAATCAAATATCCTCACAAAATTAAAGGAATACAAAAAGCAATAAGCTTACTTCCTGCAGAACAACAAAATAAGGCTAACTACAATATGATGGTCTATATTGTATCTTCATGGATAATGGAAAACTATACTGATACCATGGACTTAAAAATGTTCTACCAAGCATATCCGTTTTTTAAACGAAGCTCTAAAATTGATAATATCTTGAAAGAACAGTTTGAAAATAGTATGGAGAAATAGTCTTATCGTAGAAAAATAGATATAGTATCACGACATAGATAATGCTTCAAATCGAGGAACTTTTCTCTTCCCGCTGACTTGATTTCCAGCATATTGCTTGCAGATTTCAAGTATTTTTTGGACCTTTGCCATAAGGTTGTGCATAACAAAGATTTTATAACCTGATTAGTTTTGTACCACTAAGTTACTAAAAAGTTAACGACGTGTGCAACTTTTTACTCATACTTATCAACTTAAATAAATTCCGCCAACGAGTTATCTCATAAAATAAATGATGGATATAACACTATTTGAAAATGCATGTAGTCTAACAGCACTATATAAAAGCATACCTCAACTCCAAGATGTTGAAATAATAAAACTTATCGTAGTTCCAGGCGAAGATCTTGAGCTTATACTAACATTAGATACATCAGAACTTCCAGAAAAATTACCTTTAAAATGGTTAGACCGCAAGGTAAATACAGTTCAAATTGAATTGGATTTTATAGGGGTGAGGATTATAAATTTTAATATAGATAATGTAAGCAATTATTGTTTCAGAATAGAAAGTTTACGAGAAAATAAACGTATCATTATTCTTACGAATAAAGCCAATTGTGATAAAATTAAATTTGAGGCAAAATGGGCGTATATAAAAAATATAAGTGGTTATACTAAAGAGTAAAATAACCTAATTGGGTTTGTACCACCAAGTTACTAAAAAGTCAACGACGTGTAATTTTTTATAAGAAATAAAAACGTCTAATAAAAAGATGACGATGAACAAGAAGAAGATCGTGATTATAATAAGTATGCTCTTAGTGGTGTCCTGTAATAGGTCACCACTAAAGAACATATTTAAACAAGAAGTTCTTGATAGTGTTAGAAGTTATATTGAAAAAGATAATTTCGCCCATGATTCGTATTTAATGCTGCAAACAGAAAAGATTTTTCATGAAAACAAAATAGACATAAATAATGGATTTATAATTGGCCCCTTATATGAAAATCTATATCCAGATTCTGAACAAGGTAACTATATCGAATTGTTGAAATATAAGAATAAAACTGTTTATATACAGTTTTTTAATGCAAGTTTTATTGATTCATTATACCATGCAAGAACTGTAATATACTGTAGGCAGGATAGTTTTTGTATTTATAAAAATGTATATAGTCACAATCCCATTATGAACTATCTAAAAAGGGCAAGCCTAATTTATTATAAGAAAGGGAAATTGCTTGTCAGAAATGATATTGACAGTTTATATTTGCCTAAACTCTCTGTTGATAACCTTGAATGAATCAGCAGTAACCAAAATCAACAAAGGAACAGAATAGTGGCCAAATGAGAATAGTCACGCTCCATATAAGGGTATTAAAAGCCGTGAGCAATAAACAGGAAAGAACGACGTTAAATAGTTGATAACTACAAGCAATAAGAAGTTATGATTGAATTTGAAATAAGCCTCCAAATGCAACCTATATAGGTAAGTACAAAAGACAACCCAAGACGAATACCATACGCGCAATGAAGCTGATGGTGTGACCATTAATTACAAGGACAAGTCAATCAGCAGTTGCAATCCATCAAAGACAAATACACAAATGATAATGAGAATATATATTTTAGTTCTGGGTATTTTTCTGTCATTGATAAACTGTACTGTTAAGGAAGGACCTTTTAGTCCTTCCTTAACA
>CAMQBP010000193.1 GCA_946999025.1 uncultured Prevotella sp.
TGCGTACCGAAGAGGCCATCCGCATGTTTGAGCAGAAGGGTGATGAGGCCAAGGTGAAACTGCTCAGAAGCGTGGGCTCGCTGTACACCGTGTACCACCGTATCGACGATTATGTGGATTATTACTACGGTGCGTTGCTCACCAATACGTCGGACATTTACCTGTTCGGACTGGAAAGGTATTTCGAAGGCCTGCTGCTTCGCATTCCTTCGAAGCACGACCCCTCACGTCTTGGCGCGCTCGTCAAGCAAGACAAGATGTTCGAGGTGTTCCTGGAGCAGCATCGTTGGCAGCACATCCTGGGCGTGACTACCATTGGTGATTTCAACGAGGCTGTGAAGGCGGGTCATGCTACCAATCTCATCAATGTGAGTGAAGCCCTGCAAGAGAAGAAAATATCACAGATTGCCGACCAAATTGCCACGCACCCAGAGGTGAGAGTGGTGCTCATAGCCGGGCCGTCCTCATCGGGTAAGACCACTTTCTGCAAACGACTGAGCATCCAGTTGCTGGCCAACGGCATTCGTCCCGTGCAGATATCGTTGGACGACTACTTTGTAGATCGGGAGAGAACGCCCAAGGATGCTGCGGGCGATTGGGACTATGAAAGCATCCACGCCTTAGACATCAACCTCATCAACTTGCAGCTCAGCGCGTTGTTTAGGGGTGAAGAGGTTGAGCTACCCAAGTATGATTTCCTGTCAGGCCGGAGCGGAAAGAGTGGTAAGCGGCTGCGCTTGACCGACCGCCAGGTGCTGCTCGTGGAAGGTATTCATGCCCTGAACCCCGAATTGACGGCACAAATCCCGAAAAAACAGAAGTTTCATGTGTATATATCGGCACTCACCAGCATCCTATTGGATGACCACAACTACATTCCTACCACCGACAACCGACTGCTGAGGCGCATCATTCGCGACCATAAATATCGCGGGGTGAGCGCGCAGGAAACCATCAGACGCTGGCCGAGTGTACGGGCTGGTGAGACAAAATGGGTGTTTCCCTACCAAGAAAACGCCGATGTTATGTTCAATACCGCCATGCTTTACGAGTTGGCCGTCATCCAGGAACAGGCCGCTCCTTTGCTCGAACAGGTGCCGGAAAACTGCGTGGAGTATTCGGAAGCTTATCGCTTGCGTAAGTTCTTGAGTTACATCACTCCCATACCCAACCGCGCCTTGCCGCCAACCAGCCTCATCCGCGAGTTCCTGGGTGGCAGTTCGTTCAGGTATTAGTTGAAACTTTTCTGTTGCGAAAAACGGCAAGAGCCAGCCTTTTCGATTGAAAAGAAGATAAAGTGAGCGTAGGTTTGTAAACACTTGCGCTCACTTTTCTATATTAGACGCATTCCTTCTTCCACACCCTATATGATGGCTGGAGAAATAAGCGCATGCGAGATGATTTTCAATCTCCATGACTTTGGCTGTCAATCTCCATGCTATTGGGCATCAAACTCAATGCTTTTCCGCCTCAAACTCAATGCTTTTCAAACACTCAATCAAATGTTTTGATAAGTATTTGTGTATCAATCATTTTTGATGATTCTTAAAAAGTCGTTGCCAAGCCTTGTCAGAAAAAGGGATTTAAAATTAGGTTGTCACGAATATATTTGCTAATTTTGAGCCACGCAAAACACTTAGACACATTAAACACGGCCTTCAAATGGCATGCTTACTAATGCTGTTTTTCCTTCTGTGTGCCCCTTTGCAAACGCAATCGGGTGGCAGAGCGGATATGTACACCAACCCATTACTGACTGATGGCCCAGACCCTTGGTTGACATCGCGTGGCTACACCTATTATAATAGGTACAACATGGCAGACAATTTGGTCATGCGGCGAATTAAAGACATCACCGATTGGCGCCATACCGAGAAGCAAATCCTATGGAATCCCGACGACCCGCCCAACAGTAAGTGCCTCTGGGCACCCGAAATACATGGTCTCGACAGGAAGTGGTACGCGTACAATGCGGTTATAACTAACCCGTGAGGCATCACTCACCACAACCTATCAATCTGTTTTATCGTAATACATCCTCAAAACAATGAAGAAAATTTATATCGCTCTCGTGGCAATGGCCTGCGCTGCCAGCAGCATAGAGGCCCAAGTAACCTATCCCTTTCAAGATGCTCGCCTATCGTTTGAAAGGCGAGCCGACGACCTCTGCAAACGCCTCACGCTGGAGGAAAAAGCGGGATTGATGCAAAACAACTCGAAACCAGTGCCGCGTTTGGGCATCAAACAATTCCAATGGTGGGGCGAAGCGCTACACGGTTCGGCTCGAACAGGGTTGGCAACGGTCTTTCCACAGACCATTGGCATGGCGGCATCGTTCGACGATGAACTGCTTTTGCAAGTGTTCACCATCGCGAGCACCGAAGCGCGAGCCAAATACAACGTAGCTGCCAAGAAGGGATATTTTGACACCTCTTGGAGCGTTTCGTTGTGGACACCCAATGTTAACATCTTCCGTGACCCTCGATGGGGAAGAGGTCAGGAAACTTATGGGGAAGATCCTTACCTGACATCGCGCATGGGCTGTGCCGTGGTTGAAGGTCTGCAAGGTGGCAAAGGGCCGCACAAATATTACAAGGCTTTTGCCTGTGCCAAACATTTTGCCGTGCATAGTGGTCCCGAATGGAACCGCCACTCAATCAGCATCGACGATGTTTCGCCTCGTGACTTTCATGAAACATACCTCCCCGCCTTTAAACATTTGGTGCAAGTGGGCGGTGTGAAAGAAGTGATGTGTGCCTACAACCGCATCGATGGCGAACCCTGTTGCAGCAATCAGCGGCTTCTGGAGCAAATCTTGAGAGACGAGTGGGGGTTCAAGGGCATTGTGGTGAGCGACTGTGGTGCCATTGACGACATCTGGCGTAAGGGCTTTCATGAAGTTGAACCCGATGCTGCGCATGCTTCAGCGCGTGCTGTCAAAGGTGGTACCGACATGAGCTGCGGCCAGACTTACGGTTCGTTGCCGGAGGCGGTGAGGCTGGGAAAGATCACGGAAGAGCGCATCGACAAAAGCTTGAAGCGCCTGATCGTGGGACGAATGCAGTTAGGTGAGTTTGATCCCGATTCGGTTGCACGCTGGAACGCCATCTCAATGGAGGACGTTAGTACGCCGGCAAGCCGAGAAGTGGCATTGAAAATGGCACGCGAAACCATGACCCTGCTGTACAATCCCAGGCAAGCATTACCCTTGTCCAAGCAGCTGCAGCAAGTGGCAGTCATGGGTCCAAACGCCAATGATTCGGTTATGATGTGGGGAAACTACAATGGCACGCCGCGCCACACCGTGACGATACTCGACGGAATACGTCGGAAGATAGGTGCGCAGCGGGTGAAATTCATTGAGGGTTGTGGCCTGGTTGAACCGCACCGAAGAGGAAATCAGACGCTGACCACGCAGCAGTTGGTCGAAGAGGTGGGCGACATCAAGACGGTAATCTTCGTCGGAGGTATCTCTCCTCAGTTGGAAGGCGAGCAGCTGGAGGTTGAAGCGAAAGGCTTTAAAGGTGGCGACAGGGTGACCATTGAGTTGCCCCAAGTACAGCGGGAGATGATAGCAGCCCTGCATGCCGCAGGCAAGCGGGTCATCATGGTTAACTGTAGTGGCAGCGCTATCGGGCTGGTTCCAGAGTTGACACATACCGATGCCATTTTGCAGGCATGGTATCCGGGTGAACGTGGCGGTGAGGCAGTGGCCGATGTGCTGTTTGGCGATTACAATCCGGCAGGAAAATTGCCCGTTACGTTCTATCGGGATGACGCACAACTACCCGACTACCAGGATTACAACATGCGTGACAGAACCTATCGATACTTCAAGGGAAAGCCTCTTTTCCCGTTCGGGTATGGCCTGAGTTATACGTCCTTCAAAATAGGAAAGGCGAAGGTGAGGAACGGAAAACTCGCGGTAAGTGTGAAGAACACGGGCAAACGTGCCGGCGAGGAGGTGGTTCAATTGTACATTAGTTGCCTCGATGACCCCAACGGCCCTATCAAGTCGCTTAGGGGTTTCAAACGCATAGCGCTGCAAGCTGGCGAGGAACGCACGGCAATATTTGAACTTCCGCGGAAAACGTTCGAGCGTTTTGACGACCAAACTAACACCATCCGCGTGGTTCCGGGCAAGTACAGGGTGTATTATGGCAACAGTTCTGATGAAGCCGACTTACAATCTTTCATCTATTATTTGCGGTAAGATTGCTGTCGGTAGAACATGTTGGCAGGATTGAGGAAAGAAACTCTTGTATTTATTTTGTCGTGTCGATAATATTTATCACCTTTGCATACTGACTAATCTAAACAATATAAAATGAATTCAGAAGGTTTACGGGTTAAAGAACTCGAACATGTAGTCATTCGATTTTCCGGTG
>CAMQBP010000194.1 GCA_946999025.1 uncultured Prevotella sp.
CACCAGCAGGATGGTGACACGTTCAACTGGAACAGTCAGACAAAGAATGAGCCTAAGCTGGGCGAACTAACAGCCATGCGTTTGCTCGCAAATGGGGAAAACTTGTATGTTTTTGGCAACAAAGGGGCTGAGGCAAAGATTTATACGGCCGCACGAAAGGCGGCAGGACAGTGGCAAGAAATCAAGCCCAACATCCAGTTGGCAAGTGACTTTTGTCGTCAGGTAGTATTGCAAGGTAACACGTTCTATGGCTATCATGACGGTCAAGTGGTGAAATCGGCTGATGCCAAAAACTGGTCAGTGGTGTCTACCATCGCACTGAAACGACTGGTAGGTGCCAGCGATGCCAAGTTGTATGCCCTGACTGAAAATCATGAAATAGTAGTTTCGGCCGACAGAGGTGCTACCTGGACGACGGAAACCTTGAGTCCCTCGAACGCTCTGTTGCCAGAGGCTGACTTGAATTTTGCGGTTCAACCCTCGAAAACCAATGCGGGTGCCAATCAGCTGTTCATGGCAGGAACCACCGACCAGCGTGTTGCCCAGTGGGGAAAGATTGAAGAGAACGATAAAAGGGCCGAGAATCAGCCTTGGACAAGTTATACGCCATCGGCCGGAAACCGGTTCGTATTACCTAACTTGACCAACCTTCAGGTGGTGAAATATGGCGACGCACTCGTGGCTATGGGTGGTGCCGGAAAAGGCGAGAGCAGCGGTGTGAAAGCGTTTAGCCAGATGTACGGCAGCGTGGATGGCGGTTTGACGTGGAAAAAACATGCCACGCTGGTCTTCCCAGAAGGCTTCCAAAGCAGTGAAACATCGTTTGCCATGACGACCGATGCCGACCACTACCTGTGGATTGTCTGTGGAAAAACCGGACAAGTTTGGAGGGGGCGGCTCAACAAGTTGGGCTGGCCAGTGGTGAAAAGGGTGATTACTGAATAGCGATACAACATAACGAAACATGCGTCAAGGTCTGCTCTCTATATTATTGCTCGTGGCCGCTGTGCAAACGCAGGCACAAGACGACGTGGAATATCGTATGGAGGTGGGGGCCGGAGCGGGCTTGGTGTCGTATCTGGGCGACTTCAATGGTAGCGTAGTGAAGAACATGCAACCCATGGGTTCGCTTGTGTGGCGATGGGTACTCAACCCTCGAATGGCCGTAAGAGCCAAGGGTAGCTATGGCAAGCTCAAAGGCTCGTCGGCCGATGTGCAGACTTATTACCCTGACATGCAGGCCAAACCTTACCTGTTTAATCATTCGTTGGGTGACCTGGGCGTTACCTTCGAATATAATTTTTGGCCATACGGCACGGGCAGAGACTATCGGGGAGCCAAACGGCTCACCCCTTTCATCTTCGGAGGAGTGGGAGGTACGTATGTTTCGGGTGGACCGAAAGACGTGTTGACCGCCCATGTGCCTTTGGGACTGGGTGTGAAATACAAGCTTGGCGACCGTGTTAATGTAGGATTGGAGTGGGCGGCACACTTCTCGTTGAGTGACAAACTCGACGGCGTGGTTGATCCCTATCTCGTCAAAAGCAGCGGACTGTTCAAGAATACCGATGGCTATTCGGCACTGCTGGTGACGCTTACTTATAGTTTCCAAGCCAAGTGTAGAACGTGTCATAATGATGCTGAGTAACAGAATGACTACAAAAACAACGATGAATAACGAACTGGACATGAAACGTATCCCGACACATGTCGCCATCATCATGGATGGTAATGGGCGTTGGGCAGCCGAACGTGGCAAGGAACGCAGCTTCGGGCACCAGGCAGGCGTGGAGACTGTGCGCCGAATCACGTCAGAATGTGTCCGGTTGGGCGTTAAGTATCTCACGCTGTACACCTTCTCTACGGAGAATTGGAATAGGCCGGAAGATGAGGTGTCGGCTCTCATGGGCTTGGTGTTAAGCTCACTGGAAGACGAAATCTTCATGAAGAATAATGTCCGCTTTCGGGTCATTGGCGATGTAAAGCGTTTGCCGGAAAGCGTGAGAACAAAACTTCGTGAGACCGAGGAGCATACCGTAGCCAACTCAGCCATGACCATGGTAGTGGCTCTGAGCTATTCGGCACGGTGGGAAATGACACATGCTCTTCAAAATATCGTGGCGGATGTGCAGGCAGGACGTGTTCATGCAGACGACGTTGATGAGGAATTGATAGGTCAGCATCTTGAAACGTCTTTCATGCCCGACCCCGATTTGCTTATCAGGACGGGTGGAGAATTGCGGGTTTCCAACTTTCTGTTGTGGCAGATAGCTTATTCGGAATTGTATTTCTGCGATACCTATTGGCCAGACTTCAACGAGGCAGACCTGCACCGGGCCATCATGGACTACCAAGGTAGGCAGCGACGGTATGGAAAGACTGAGCGTCAGATAGAAGACCAGATTAAGATTGATAATAATTCAACAAGATGAATCATATATATAAGGTGTTGATGGTAGCAACGGCAATCACCTGTGGGGTGACCGTTCATGCACAAGATAAGATTATACATCCTGACATCAATTACGCAGGAACGCCTCGAACGGTGGTCATCGGGGGCATTGCCGTGTCTGGCGTGCAGGGGTATGAAGACTATATGCTGTCGGGTATTTCCGGCTTATCGGTGGGACAGACCATCACGGTGCCTGGTAATGACATTACAGATGCCGTGAAACGCTATTGGAAGCATGGTTTGTTTTCCGACGTTTCGATATCGGCCGACTCCATTGTGGGTAATAAGATTTATCTGAACATCTATCTGCAAACGCTGCCACGCGTGTCTGAAATCAATTATATCGGACTGAAAAAGTCGGAACGCGAAGCCATGGAGACGAAGTTGGGATTGCTCAAAGGGGGACAGGTAACACCTAATACCATCAGTAGAGCGAAGTTCCTGGCCAAGAAATACTTTGACGACAAGGGGTTCAACAATGCCGACATCGACATTATGCAGCGGGATGACTTGTCCAACAAGAACAGCGTAATCCTGGATGTCATTGTGGATAAGAAGGCAAAGATGCGCGTTCGGCACATCGAGATTGTTGGTAACAAGGCTCTCAGCGACAAGAGAATCAAGGGAACCCTGTTCACCAAGGGTGCCTTTAAGAAGATTCATGAGTCGGGAAAGTTTGGTAATATCTTCAAATCAAAGAAGTATACGCCCGAAAGATGGAAGGAAGATAAGCGCAATCTCATCAAAAAATACAATGAATACGGGTTCCGCGATGCTGTCATTCTTGAGGACAGCGTGTGGAATGTGGATGACAAACATGTCAACATCTTGGTAAAAGTAGACGAGGGAACCAAGTATTATCTCCGCAATATCACATGGGTGGGCAACACAGTGTACGCTACTGATTACCTGAATGCTTTGCTGGGCATGAAGAAGGGGGATGTTTATAATCAGACTTTGTTGAACAAGCGACTGACTGAAGATGAGGATGCCGTGGGTAATAAGTATTGGAACAATGGTTATTTGTTTTACAACTTGCAGCCAACGGAAGTGAACATCGTGGGCGACTCCATTGACCTGGAGATGCGTATCACCGAGAATCAGCAGGCAAGACTCAATCATGTGCGTATCAATGGTAACGACCGACTGTACGAAAATGTAATCAGACGCGAGCTAAAAACTAAGCCAGGCGACCTCTTCTCCAAAGAAGCACTCATGCGATCGGCACGTGAATTGGCATCCATGGGGCACTTTGATCCAGAAAAGGTGAATCCAGATGTGAAGCCAGACCCAGAGAATGGAACCGTTGACATCAA
The DNA here is from genome assembly GCA_946999025.1 of uncultured Prevotella sp. GTDB lineage: Bacteria > Bacteroidota > Bacteroidia > Bacteroidales > Bacteroidaceae > Prevotella. The sequence goes on from CAMQBP010000194.1 coordinate 3,769, forward strand.
CTGGAACCTTGAACAAAAGAGCAATGACCAGATTGAATTCTCACTCGGTTGGGGACAAAATGGTTTGATTGGACGTGTGGGATTGAAGCTGAATAACTTCTCTATCCGCAATCTTTTCAACAAGAACAGTGAGCGACGGGGCATTCTGCCCATTGGAGATGGTGAGGTGTTGTCATTGGGTGTGCAGACTAACGGCCGCTTTTATCAGTCGTACAACATGAACTATTCTACCAATTGGTTTGGAGGTAAGCGACCTACACAATTCTCCGTCGGTGCTTATTATTCAAAGTCAACGGATGTGTCCAGCAATTTTTACAACAGTTCATGGCGCAACAATTACATGAATTACATGTACGGGTACGGAAGCTATGCTTACAATAATTACGAAAACTACCTCGACCCTGACGCCTACATCAAGATGATGGGAGCCAGTCTGGGTTGGGGTAAGCGCCTGAGATGGCCTGACGACTACTTTATGTTGTCGGTTCAACTTGCCTATACTCGCTATATGTTGAAAAACTGGAAGTACTTCTTGATGACGACCGGTAATGCCAACAACCTGAACTTAAACCTCTCTATCAACCGTACCTCAACGGACAACCAGCTGT
>CAMQBP010000195.1 GCA_946999025.1 uncultured Prevotella sp.
GTATGTAGATGTCATTGTTCCGCTGCCTTTGGAAGGCACGTTCACCTATTCGGTTCCTCACAACTTGGCCGAGCGGGTGCGGTTTGGCGTGCGTGTGGCCGTGACGTTTGGTGCCTCGAAGGTGCATACCGCCATCGTGGTGAGGGTGCATCAGGACAAACCCGCCTTCAATGTTAAGGACATCGTTGACGTGATTGATGATCAACCCATGCTTCTGGAGCAGCAATACCAGCTGTGGCAGTGGCTGTCGGCGTACTACATGGCCCCGCTCGGCGACGTGTACAATGCCGCTTTGCCCGCCGGACTGAAGGTGGAGGAGAATTATAAGCCTCGTACGGAGACGTATATCGACCTGTGCGAGCCGCTGCGCAACGAGCAATCGCTGAACGTGGCCCTTGACCTGTTGAAGCGAGCGCGCAACCAGCGAGAGGCTCTCATGCACTTCTTGCACATCTCACACTGGGAAACGATAGAAGGAACGCAGACTGCGGAGCCGGTGGTGGACATCACCCGGGAGGAGTTGATGAACGTGTCGCGCTGTTCGTATGCCGTCATCAAGAGTCTGGTAGAGCGGAAAATACTGTTCACCTACGAGCGGGAGGTGGGACGGCTCAATGACCATGGGGAGGAACATCTTGAAAACGTGAAACGCTTGAATGAGGCCCAACAGGAAGCGTACAACCAGATTGTTTTTCAATTTCTCAAGAAAAACGTGGTTTTGCTGCATGGCGTAACCTCCAGTGGCAAAACCGAAATCTACATACACCTTATTAAAAAGGCACTCGAGGAGAAGAAGCAGGTGCTGTATCTGTTGCCGGAGATTGCCCTCACGGTGCAAATTACCAGTAGGCTAAGGCACGTGTTTGGCAACAAACTGGGTATCTATCATTCTAAATATAGTGATGCCGAACGAGTTGAAATATGGAAGAAACAGCTTTCATCTCATCCCTACGAGGTGATATTGGGTGCACGTAGTGCCGTGTTCTTGCCTTTTCAGCAGCTTGGGTTGGTGATTATTGACGAAGAACACGAAACCTCTTTCAAGCAACAAGACCCTTCGCCACGTTATCATGCACGGTCGGCAGCCATCGTATTGGCAGGGATGTATGGTGCGAAGACCTTGCTGGGGACGGCCACACCGTCGGTGGAAAGCTATTATAACGCCTGTCGGGGCAAGTATGGACTGGTGACTTTGACCTCACGGTACAAGGACATCCAGCTGCCAGAGATTAGGGTAGTGGACACGAAGGATCTGCAACGACGCAAGATGATGACGGGTCCTTTCTCGCCACCGCTCATCGCTGCCATCAATGAAGCGTTGAAGAGCGGGCAGCAGGTGATACTGTTTCAGAACCGACGCGGCTTTGCGCCGATGATAGAGTGCCGCACTTGCGGTTGGGTTCCAAAGTGTACCAACTGTGATGTGTCGCTCACCATGCACAAAAGCATGAACTTGTTGACCTGCCATTATTGTGGTTACACCTATCGCATACCCACGGTTTGCCCCGCATGTGGCGGCACCGACCTGCGTGGTCGTGGCTTTGGAACGGAGAAAGTGGAGGAGTATGTGGGGCAATTGTTCCCCGAGGCGCGCGTCGCCCGCATGGACTTGGACACCACGCGCACCCGCAATGCCTACGGAAGGATTATCGATGACTTCTCTTCCGGTCGCACCAATCTGCTCATCGGCACGCAGATGGTGAGCAAAGGGCTTGACTTCGACCGGGTTAGTGTGGTGGGAATACTCAACGCCGACGCCATGCTGAACTATCCAGACTTTCGTGCTTACGAACACGCCTTTATGATGATGGCGCAGGTAAGCGGTAGGGCTGGGCGTAAAGGACAGCGGGGAAAGGTGTTCTTGCAGACCAAAAACAAGGACCTACCCATCATCAGACAGGTGGTAGAGAATGACTATCAGGGATTTTATGAGGCACTGTTGGAAGAGCGGAGATTGTTTTCTTATCCGCCCTTCCATCGGTTGGTATACGTTTTTTTACGTCATCGGCACGACGATGTGGTAGAAACGGCCGGCATAGAGATGGGCAGCAGGCTCAGACAGGGATTGGGTGATCGTATTTTAGGTCCTGACAAACCTTCGATAGCACGCGTGAAAAACCTGCACATCCGCAAGATTGTCATCAAACTGGAGAACGGCATTGACCCAAAGGCCGTGCGCCATTACTTGCGTACCGTGCAGCAACAACTGTTACAGGACAAGCGTTATGCCGCCCTGCAAGTGTACTATGACGTGGATCCGCTATAGGGCGGTTCTATAAATTACCACCGTAAAGTTTTATTTATGTTGGGCGGTTTACGTTTTGTCATCTTGCGGTCTTTTTTTTGTTCAATTTGCTTGTTCGTTCAGTCGTATAGCTCGCTATACTCCTTCACTCACAAACAAATTGACCAGCAAAAACAGCCTCGCAATCTGACAAAGCTAATTTATAGAAACGCCCTTTAGCGAAAGAAGCGTGATTTAGTCCTCACGAGGTTTCTCTTTCTTCTTCTCTTCTTCCGGATATGATATCCGTGTGTGGTAAATGGCCTTCAAGCGTTCTATCAATACCTGCTTGGCTTGCAATACATCCCTGAAGGTAATGGGGCAATCGGTGAAGGCACCGCGCTTCACTTGTCCGTCAATGATTCTGTTGGTAAGCTCTGTAATGCTCTCTTCCGTGTACTCGGGAAGAGAACGGGAGGCAGCCTCAACAGAGTCGGACATCATCAAAATGGCTTGTTCACGCGTGAAAGGATCTGGTCCCGGATAGGAGAATGGTGCAGGATCTACCTCCTCATCGGGATGTTCATTCTTGTATTGTATGTAAAAATAGCTTGCCGTGCTGGTGCCATGATGGGTCAATATGAAGTCTTTGATAAAGGATGGCAGGTTGTGTTGCTCTGCCAATTTTACGCCATCAGGCACATGACTCACGATGATGCGGGCGCTCTCCTTGGGTGACAGACCTTCGTGTGGGTTGGCTCCCACTTGATTTTCGGTGAAAAAGGCGGGGTTGTTCATCTTCCCAATGTCGTGATACAAGGCGCCGGTACGCACCAGCAGGGCGTTGGCCTCAATCTTATTGGCAATCTCAGCGGCCAGGTTGGCCACGGTAATGGAGTGCTGGAAGGTGCCAGGAGCTATCTCGCTGAGGTTGCGTAGGATGCCCCGGTTGGTGTTGGACAGCTCGAATAGCGTGACATTGGACGTGAAGCCAAACATCTTTTCGATGACATACATCAGCGGATAAGCCAGCAACAGCAGTACAGCATTAGCCGCAAAGTGGTAATACATGTCGATGTCAAGCTTGTCGAGCGAGCTGTTTTGCATGAGTTGTAGCGCGAAATAAACCACCGCATACGACAGTCCTACGAGGATAGCTGTCTTGAATACCTGCGAGCGTTGTGTGAGTTCGCGTAGGGAATAGATGGCTACCAGGGCCGCAACGATTTGCATAATGATGAATTCATATTGATATTTCACCGCTGCGGCACAGATCAAGATGATGATGCACTGTGTGACAAATGCCGTTCTTGAATCCATGAACATGCGTACAAAGATGGCTGCGGTGGCCAATGGCAAGATGTACACGCTGAACAAACTGTGCTTTATCATCAGTGACACAAAGATAGGGAACAGCGTGATGAGTACATAAAGCATCATGATGCTGCGTGGTTTGCTGAAGTAATCTTTGCGGAAAAGCGACAAATAGACCGTGAACAGAATGATGAGGATGCTGACATAGAGCAGTTGACCATAAAAAGTGGTCTTTGTTTCTTGTTCAGAAACGTTTCTGCGCTTCGTCTCTCGCTCGTATGAGTTCAATACCCGATAGGTGTATTCGTCGACGATGTCGCCCCGGTCGATAATCTTTTGCCCACTAATCACCATGCCGCTGGCTATCGGAATGCTGCTCAAAAGGTCGTTGAGTTCCGTTTCACTCCGGTCTTTGTCATAAATCAAGTTGGGCTGTAGGTAGAAGTTGAGGTTGCATCGTTGCAACAATTGGCGATAAGGAGCCAGTTTGTTGTCGGCAAACAGTTGTTCGTAGGCCGATAAGGTAGAGTAAACGCAATTGACTTGGACGCTCTGTGCCGCCTTGCCATTCACCACTCTGACCATGTCGGTCGAGTCTTTTGCGAACCGATTATATTCGGGTGTGTTGATAATGCCTGCCTGATAGAGTCGATGGAAACGATCCAAAAGGATGTGCATGTAGGCCGCTGGCAAGCCTGGCACGCCCAACTTGAAGTCGTTTTTGAACCGTTCTATCTGCTCTTTCTCCACACTTGCCTTGTAATTGAAGTAGGGTTGGAAATACTGCATCAGCGAGTCTTTCTCCTGTTGGATGGCCTCATCTGTCTTATAGATGGG
>CAMQBP010000196.1 GCA_946999025.1 uncultured Prevotella sp.
CTTAAAACGGCTCTTCAAAACTGCTCATCTGGAAAAAATCAATAGGCAACGAGGATGCAAAATGGAGATAATTTGGCAAGAAAAATGGATTTTTACGCCTAAAAAATGCGTTTGCTCAGCTATAAACATGCCTTTAACGGCTAATTTATATGCTCTTGTCGCATAAAAGCATGCATATTGCCCTTTAAAAACAATGCTTTTGCCTGAAAAGAGCATGACGCATGAGAGCTAATTGTTAGCGAAAATCCGCAACGTTTTATGTATTAACGAGATACAAAACTTTCTCATGCTTGGCGTATTTGCGTCCAAGAGCAAGGTCGTTCACAAATAAGCCAAGGAGCGAAGGGTATCGTGTCAAGAAAATTCGCATGAATGAATCTTCGCTGTTTCCTGTCAGTCAGCAGACCATATTTACCTATTTTTGGTATTGGGCGGGTGTTTTATAGTGTATATCTTTGCACCTCGAAAAAATAATGATTAAGTTTCCCTAATATCTCACATTGCGAGTTCGCATCAGGGGCGTTCCAGATAAGAGCTCGCCTGTAGGATATGAAGATAGAGAATACCTAATTGTGGCTTCATAATGTTTATGATAGCTGGCGGGAGGTTCATTGCGTTTTGTTCCATTCAATCATCATTCACAGGTAGGTTATATTCGCATGTAGGTTATATTAAATAAGGTGTCACCCCGTCTTTTCTACTTTTTCTTCGCCGAAAGAGTGGGGCTGTGCGGAATTTTTGGTATATTTGTATCATGGATTTCTGATGAGATTGACGGTCAGAAGTTTATTTTTTACATCCAACTAAAGTAAAATACGAATTATGAGCAGAAGTTTTTTAGATGCCGTTGCACATCGCCGTAGTTATTATGCATTGAAAAATGAGTCGCCTATCACAGATGATGCCCTCCGTGAGTTGGTGGCGCAGGCCGTGAAGCATGTGCCGTCGGCATTCAACAGTCAATCGACACGCATCGTCGTGTTGCTGGGTGAACACCATCGTAAGTTGTGGGAGCTGACCAAGGATGTGCTGCGTGCCATCGTTCCTGCCGACGCTTTCGCCAAGACGGAGACGAAGATTAACGAATCTTTCCAGAGTGGTTATGGCACCATTTTGTATTACGAAGCGCAAACTCCCGTGCGACAATTGCAGGAAAAATTCCCCACATACGCAGACAATTTCCCCGTTTGGTCAGAACATACCAACGCCATGCATCAGTTTACCATCTGGACAGCTCTTGAAGATGCAGGTTTCGGCGCATCCTTACAGCACTACAATCCGATTATTGATGAGGTGGTTGCCAAGGAATTTAAGATAGATGCCGACTGGAAACTCCGTGCGCAGATGCCTTTTGGAGTACCTGCGGGCGAGCCGGGAGAGAAGACTTTTGAGCCGTTGGAAGAACGGATGTTGTTCTTGAAATAAAGCATGAATTCATCGCTTTGTCGTGGATGTATCAAAACCTTGCGTGAGTATTTTAATGCACTGTTACGTTGTGTCTGGAACGTAACAAACTACGTTCCTATATAACTGAACAACAGGCTGTTGTAATCTCAATGCCTTTGGTGCGCAAACCCATTGACTTTGAAGGCCAAAGTCAATGGGTTTGTCCTTCAAAGTCAATGCGTTTGATGTTGCGATGCTACACCGTGTTCTGTCGTTCTCAAAACCGATAGCCCACCGTAGCTTGAAACACAAAATGATGGGGGGTGGCGGTTCCAAAGAGTATGGCTTGAAGCACTTGGGCCACAACGTCTTCCTTCACGATGGGTTGGTTAGTTACGGGGGTGAGTCCAAGGCTTGTTTCGACCCCAATGATGATTCGATTGATGTCCAGCTCCACACCAGATTGAAGTCCTACGTCCATGCGTTTGAACTTTGGTAGTTCCACCAGCTTCTTGTCTTCGTTATAGCTGTTGCCCAGCATCTTGCTTCCTTGCTCAAACAGATTCTCCTTGAAGGTGTGTTTGTAGTCGCTATTCGCCATGCTGACTTTGGCCTTGCTGTTGAGACCGCATGCGATGTAAGGTCCTGTGTAGAGATTCAGGTAAATGTCATCGGTTAGGTGAATGTGGGCGACAATGTTCAACGGCAACTCAACGTAGTGCATGTTGACGTGGTAGCGCGCCTCGCTGATTTGCTCGTTACCGAAATATCCGTCAAAATTGAAACCTTTATTGGCCAGATAAAGAGATGGCTGGAAGTAGAAAGTGCGGCCCAAGGGTATTGCCATACCCCCGCCCAGCCGATAGGACAGCTGTGGAGATTCTCCACTGTTGGCGATGAATGCACTGGTCCCCAATGCTCCCTTGACGTTCCATGTTACTTGTGCCGTGGCGAAAAGAGGACACACGACGAGTGCAAGACTCCATATTTTTTTGCGCATAACCATGATGTTTGTTTATAGACAGAACATCAGGTTCGCAGGAAACTTGCATGTGATGAGGTAAAATAAAACAAAAAATGTGTGCCGTTATCGTGCGTGGCTCATTTCTTGGGCATGAGAAGTTTGTTGTATTCTTCAGGCGTTTGGAGCAGTTTGATGGCCTCTTTCGTCTGTTTGTCGTATCTCAAACCCAGCTGAACCGCCCCGGCTTGGAAATAATAAGCCGTAACAATGTCTGTGGCAATCATCTGTTTCAGTTCATCCTTGTTCAGCTCCAAGTCTTTCGCCACGTCGTGGGTCAGCTTTTTCTTCAAAGCCTCAAACTCAGGCTTGGCATCCTCATAATACTTTTCAAACTTGGCCATCTTCTCCAGTTCGGCCAATATTTTCTCCGTTCCGTGGTCATAGGTGAATTTGTTTTTCAAGACCAGCCGCTTAAACTCGTTGTATTCGGTGTCCGTGAGCGTAAATTCGCTGGCGGGAGCGATGGTCTTGTGCTTGCTGATGTAGTCAACCACATAGTTGAACATCGTCTCCGTGCTGTCTCCGCGTTGCAGATAAGCCGAGATGTTGGCGATGGTGTCGGGCTTGATTTCCACATCCGGCATGATGCCTCCGCCGTCCCTTACCTCGCGTCCGTTCTTGGTGTGGAATACGCTGGTCAGCGAGTCGGGCAGCTGTGTGGCACTGTTACGCCCCGCCGTGTGTTTGTAGTTGATGGCCTGGATGCAGCGTCCGCTGGGAATATAATAATGAGCTGTGGTCACTTTCATGTTGGCGTTGTAGGGTAGCTTTGTGGTCATCTGCACCAATCCCTTGCCAAAAGTGCGGGTACCCATGATCACTGCGCGGTCTAAGTCTTGCAGCGATCCGGCCGTAATCTCACTGGCGCTGGCCGTCATGCCGTTGACCAAAATCACAATGGGCATGGAGGCGTCGACGGGTTCCATGCGCGTTTTGAACGCTATGTTGGCTCGTTTCAGCTTTCCTTTATTCGTTACCACCGTGATGTCCTTTGGAACGAAGATGTTCACGAGGTCTACTGCTTCTTGTTCGGAGCCTCCTACGTTGTTTCTCAGGTCCAAGATGAGGCCTTTGGCTCCTTGCTTTTTCAGGTCGATGAAAGCCTGCCGAACCTCTTTCGCACAGCCTTCGTAATACTGAAGCAGATTGATGTAGCCCACGTCTCCAGCCACCATGCCGTAGTAGGGAATGGCGGGCATCTGAATGGCACGGCGCTTCACCTTGAGTTTCATCACCTTGCCCGTTGACGGTCGCTTGATTTTTAATGCGAAGGTCGAGCCTGGTTCTCCCCTCAAATGCTCACTCACATACTTGGTGTCTTTGCCCACCATCGTCGAATCGTCTATCTGTAGGATGATGTCTCCTTTCTTCAACCCCACTTCCGACGATGGCATGTTGGCGTAAGGCTCGTCAATCACGGCGTTCTTCAGCTGTTGGTTGTAGCGGATGAGCGCACCGATGCCGCCGTATTTTCCAGACAGAGCCTGCCGCAACTCTTGCGTTTCGCTCTCTGGATAATATTCCGTGTAGGGGTCCAGACTGCGCAGCATGCTCTTGATGCCTGTGCCAATCACGTCATTGGCATCGAGGGTGTCTACGTACATCAGGTCCAGATTTTTATAAACGGCGTTGAACAGTTCCATGTTTTTGGCCGCCTCAAAAAGGTGGTTTTTGTCCTTTTGGGCGAATAGACCGTTAGGCAACAGTCCCAACAGCAAGAGATATAACAGTAGTTTTTTCATTGTCATGACATCAATTTGTTGAGCAAAGATAATATTTAAGACCATAATATAGGTGGGTGCGTTCGCTTTTTTATTGTATTTTAGCTTTCCGGTCTATTTTTTTTGCAAAATGTTTGGAGGTTTCAAAAAAACGTTCTAACTTTGCACCCGCAATCAAGAATATTGATTTGTCATTGCTTCAATAGCTCAGTTGGTTAGAGCACCTGACTGTTAATCAGGGGG
>CAMQBP010000197.1 GCA_946999025.1 uncultured Prevotella sp.
TGCTGCGTTCCCACCCTGGGGGATTCAAAGGGAGCTGGCCGTAAAAGACTTGCCCGTTTCTTAGCGGATGCAAAGGTAAGAAAAAGAATTGATTGACACAAGAAATGTGCAAAAAATATGTTGAGGCAGATTCAATTCCCATATACAATTACGTTTGCAAAAGTGTTGCTTTCCAATCTCTATGCCTTTACCCTCCAATCTCCATGACTTTGCCCTCCAAACTCTATGCCTTTGCCGTCCAATCTCCATGACTTTGGATTTTAGGCTTTATTCTTTGTGTTTTTTGTTTGTATTTGTAAGATAAAAAACTTATATTTGCAAGGTAAGCGAACCTCTTTCAGCAAGTGCTGAAGGTGGTTTTGAAAATGATTTGATGAAATAAAAAAGAGACGGTATGATTAAAATTTATGGTATGAAGTCGTGCCCCGATTGCGTGGCAGTTGACAAACAGGTGGAAGGCGATAGCAGGTATCAGGTGATTGACATCGGTGAGCATGTATCGCTGTTGAAAGAGTTTTTGCGTCTACGTGACACCAATCCGGTCTTTGACGAGGCTAAGAAAAAAGGATATGCGGGCATTCCGTGCTTCGTTTTGGAAGACGGAACGGTAACGCTGGACCCTGAAGAAGCCGGACTGAAGTCAGGGAGGCCTGAACCCACCAGCTGTCGCATTGACGGTTCGGGGTGTTGAGCTGGTTTGCGATGCCGCATGAAAATGAAAAAGCCACCTTCACAGGCAGCTTTGACATATTATACAAAAACATTATGAATACTTTATTTAGCGAACAAGATCTAAAAAAAAGTTTATTTTATATTTCATGAGGTTTCTTGCTTGATAGCGGTGTCGCACTCAGTGCACGCCCCATCACATTTTTTACATTTACGTTGACAATACCGTTCGCATTGCAGGCGAATGTCGTAGCCTAACATAGCACCCAGGATGAAATCCTCTTCGGGTGTCAGCTTGTTGAGCGGTTTGTCAATCATGTGGCGAACGGCGTCGATGCAAGCTGCTCTGCCAAAAAACAGATTCAGCGTATGGTTACCCGCCGGCTGAATGAAATAGTCGATGTTTTGATTCTCCAAACGGTTCACCGCAAATTCCTCGTATTTTTTGTTGAAGGTATAGAGCACCATTTGTCGCACTCCCTTCTTGTACTCATAGATATGATTCATGAGTACCTTCAACTCTCCTGGTATGGTTTCTGCGGTTTTCATGCTTGACTGGCCAACGGGGTTATGGTTTCTTCATCACGCTTAAAGACTTCCCTTGATGTCGCTAATCCATGCGTCGATGCGTTCATCGGTCTTGTCTTCTTCGTTGAGGTCGTCAAGTGCCAACCCAACAAACTTTCCATCCACTACCGCATCACTGTCATCGAAGGTGTATCCGTCGGTTGATACGGCACCTATGATGTTGGCACCTTCCACGGCTTGATATAGCTCAGACATACCGCTGCAAAACGTGTCGGAGTAGGATTCGCAGTCGCCGCATCCAAACAGGGCTACCGTCTTGCCTGACAGGCCTGCGCCCTTGAGAACCTCGACACCGTCGTACCAATCGTCTTGCATGTCGCCCGAACCCCAAGTGGATGTTCCGAGAATAAGATTGTCGTGGCTGTTTACAATGTCAGCTGTGAGGTCGGTTACGTCAACGGCTTCAACACCCAATTTCTTGGCAATTTTCTCTGCGATGGCTTGACAGGTTCCTGTCGATGAGCCATATATAACAACTGTTGGTTTCATGATTGTTCTATTTAATTTTACGTTTGTATTTTTGTTCGATGCAAAGATATGAACAATTTGATGACCCTACAATACCTAAAAGTGATGGTTTTTACAAAATACCTATTATTGGGGATGGTTTTGAAACGAAAAGCGAAGAATTTGTATCAGATGCCGACAAGTGGCAACAGGCGCATAGAATACCATGCGAGGACCTGCCCAGCGCATCACCTCACGAACCTTTTGGCGCATCTCGGGTCTGTAACAATGAACGGGACAGTCTTTACATGCGGGCTTTTGCTCGCCAAACTTACACCGTTGCAGTCGTTCACAGGCATAATCGTCCAACTGCCTGTACGCTTCGGGCACCTCGTTGAGGGGTAGGCGATGCCGTCAATAAAGGTCTATCATCAATCGGATGGTTTCTTGGTCGCGTTCTGTCTTCGTCATCGTCGGATGAGTGTTGAGCCGGTCATGGATGCTGCGTGGCTGTTTACTTGCACCACATACACGCCTTTTGGCAAGGTTGATAAGTCAAACGAATAGGATGTTTGGCCTGCTGGAAAGGAAATTCGTTTTACCAACTCACCTGATACGGCGTATACCGATACCGAGAAATGATGAGGGGCCACATCGTGTAATCGCATTTGTACCAAGCCATCATGCTGTATGGAAAAACGGATTCCCCTCGGTTGATGTTGCGTGATGGCCTCGATGCCACTTACACCTAATATATATAGCAGACCTTTGTAGACATCTATCTGTCCGTAGCCATACTGATTGTTGGGGTAGGAGCGTGACGGGTCGTCATGCCAACAGGTGTGCGCCAGCACGTCCAGAATCTCTTCTCTCGTTAACGTAGGCTTGGCTTGTAGCCACAGGGCGATGGCTCCCGCAACGGCAGGGGTCGACATGGAGGTGCCTGAACTGCTGTTCCAAGCGTACTGCCGACCCTTGAAGTTGAAGTGGGCAACGTCAGACTGCACATCATAGGCGTTGGGATTGGCCTCCAGGTAATAGCTGCTGTACGATGAGATGATGTTGGTTCCGGGTGCCAATACGTCGGGTTTCATGCGTCCATCGTAGGTAGGACCTACCGAACTGTATTCGCCTCGTTGCCCTTGTGTGCCCTGATCGTACACGCGTCGTTCGCCTCGGTAGTTGGTGATGGCCGTTCGGTAGGATGAGGCACCCACGCATATCACGGACGGTGCGCTGCCAGGTGAAAGGATGTTATGTGTGCGCTCGCCTGCGTTGAATTGCGGAGCCAAGGCGTTATCGGTCCAGTTGCCACTGCCGCGATAGGCTTCTATCTCACAGTCGGCCCCCACTACTTCGAATGAAAACGGAATGGACAGTCCCACCTCGTCATCCGTTTTCACCAAAACATCGTATGCGGTTTCTGTTGAATGGTAGCTGGACGCATAGCCCATGATGCGCAAACGATAGGTCTTGCCGCCCAGTGTGACGGTGTCGGTGAAGAGCGAGTCGGCACGGGCCAACACTTGCGTCGTTGGTATGGTCATCGTTTCGGTCTTCTGACCATAGCTGGTCAGGCGGAGTGTGAAGGGTTGGGGTGATTTCAGCGTGAAATAAAGCGAGTTTTTGCTGTCGGAAACGAACGTACCGGCCGATTTTTTCCCTATCGGTTTGCGGAAAAACGACTTCTTGGCTCCTTCGTTTCCGGCAGAGGCTACGATGATACGGCCAGGGCCTGACAAACTGTCCAGAATGGCATAGTAGAGTTGGTCATCGCCATGGAAGTCTTGGTTGGAGCCTTCGCTGAACGAAATGACGCAGGGTAGGTTGCGTTCCTGGGCATAGTCCATGATGTACTTAAAGCCCAGCGCATCGGTGGCATAGGTATATTTATAGTAATCAGCCGAGTCGATGAACTGCTCATCGTTCGACACGGCATTGCTCACCAGGCAGATATCGCTTTCATAGGCCATGCCGCGATAAGGACTGTCGTAACCGCTTCCGGCTGCAATGCCCAGCGTGTGGGTGCCGTGTGACTGTATCCGTCCGTCACGTGAATGCTGGTAGGCTAACAAAGCGTCACGTCCTTCATAGGCAGCACCCACGTAGAGCGTGCTGCCCAGGGTGTCGGCCGATAACTGATCCCAAAACCGCTTGATGCGATAGTGGGTCGCTGTAGAATCGTAGAAGTTGGGATGTGTCAGATCAAAGCCTACGTCTTGCACGCCTACCACCACATCTTTCCCTGTAAAGGCATGGGGCAGTGGGTCTTTTCCCTGATAGACAGGGGCGGCGTTGAGCCAAAAAGCCACCGAATCCATCTGTATGGCATTGCCTCGACCAGCCTCGATGCGCTGCACCTGCTTGAGTGATGACAGATGTCCCAACCGCTGCAAGGGTACGCTCACGATGTAGATGTCACCAAATTGAGCCAGGGGCCGACAGCCATTCTCCTTAAAAATACGTTGGGCATCACTTGTCACTCGAACAAAGGCACATAGTTCTGGCTGCTTGTCACGAGGCCTGTTCAGGGGTGATGGCGATTTCCTCACGCCTTGCCGTCGTTGCTGCGTCTGCTCAATGGCCAGTTGCCTGACCAGCGATGACATCTTCGCATAATCGGTACGCTGGCCATACAGGGAGGCCGCACACCATATAT
>CAMQBP010000198.1 GCA_946999025.1 uncultured Prevotella sp.
CATCTTTTAATGAATAGGTTTAAGTTGTTTTTCGTTTGATGGGGTAAAGGTATAAAAAAAGGATTAACCTGCAAAAAAAAACATCCGTCAATGCAATGTCTTAACAAATACACATTCCATTTCCTTCATATTCTCACAAAAGTCCATATAAGACGTGTCTGTCTTACTAATTTCAATGCCATATATTGATAGAGTGGCCGAGCTTCCTTTAAGATGTGAAGTCGGGATGTTCAACTGTTTCTGATTCAGTGGGGCAACAAATCCACCTTGGTCTACTTTCAGTGCCGTCATATATGCCATGACTTGATGGATGTCATCGCTATCTACCTTTGACACCTTGTCGTAACTACCTAGTAACTTGTACTTGGCATCAAGTACCATGTCATCTTTATAGAAGTCTGGATAGCGTATACCACTATGGTCATCAAAAAGATAGATACCACCTTTGTGCAGCTTGTTCTCAGGGTGTTTGAAATCGTGATCTCTCAAGATGGTATTGACATATTCTTCCCAAAGCCAAGCCCCATCAAACAGGATGCCACAAATGGCGTCATTGCTTTCACCGTACTTGACCTCGTCCATTCTGAGAATCTGTAGACAGAGCATTTGTAACGGACGATACTCTGTAAAATAGGGATGAGCTTTCGAACGGAGATTTTTGTTGATTATACAGCTCCGCTCATTCTTATTATATAAAGGTGTGTGCTCAACGATAGCCTTCACGTTCTCAATTGTCTCACTGTCAACATTCAAGACTGACTGGCCATATCGTTTCGTTTTCATAAACTCAATGGTATGTCGAATCAACTCTGTCATATTGTTATCATGGCTATACTCTCTTGTCGCGTAAGCAATATTTCCAACGAATGGCACATTTTTGGCAATATGCTGAGCAATATCAATGGTTCCCTTAAGATTTGCATCGTTGTGACTAAAGTTTTGGTATTCCCTATAAACGCCCTGTCGCATAGCTGCTTTCAAAAAGTATGGGAACATGAACATGATAAAGTCAAAGACATCTTCTTCTTCATTGTTGTGACTGAGGTCAAAGAGGTTAAACGACAATACTTTCTGAAGCATATAGTGCAGAAGGTAGTCGTCTCGACCCTTGTCAAATCTTGATTTTATCTTTATTTGGAGATTATCAACACCAATGAAGCCCATTACATTGCCCGTAGTGATTCGTACCTTGTCTGGATCATCGGTATTGAGTATGCTCATGATAGAAGACTCACCAATCATGTCATCCGAAGTTTCAATGCTATATGGGAACATGAGAAGGTTCTCATTTTCCCCACATAGTTCTGCAATCGTCTTGCCAGCGATTGGGAACAATGCCGCCACGTCCTCTCTCAGAAACGTTCCGGCATCAGATTGTCCGATGTTGTTATCTGTCAGATTAATCCTCATCTATCAGTTCTGCCTTGTCAGCTATTATTTCTTCCTTTGTACCAAAGTATGTCCTACGGAATCTGTCAAGAATCTCGTTTGCCTTACGGAATCCACGTAAATATTCCTTCAGCAGCGGCTCGATGTTCATCTTCCACAACTTGCTAAAATCACCTCCATTTTCATTGAGTTTCAGAAAATAAGACGGGCCTATCATATATGCAGCTCCAAGTCCATCAGTTTCTGCAATGGCACTATTCAGTCTGTGCATGGTAGCCTTAGCCTTCTTTTCACACGGCATGGCGTTAAGCATAGACTCCGTGTCTGTTGGAGTTACTTCTTTCCATGTAAATCGTCTGCGCATGGCAAAGTCCATACTCTCCACAGAACGATCTATGTCGTTCATCGTTGCAAGTATGTAAACATTCTCCGGCACATAGAACCCCTTTGCAAACATATCCGACTCAGGTACAAGATTCTGGTATTGGGTCTGTACCAAATGTTCTTGTTTCCCTCTGTAGCCAGGATCTATAGCGTAGAACAACTCTCCAAAAATCTTGGATACCTCGCCACGATTAATTTCGTCAATGATAAATACAAATGGCTTTCTATCTATCTTGTTTGCTTCCACCACAGGCGTCTTCTTATGTTTCATTGCTCGAACAGCCTTTGTAATAACAAAGGCATAAGAGTCTGGCTGGGTTCCAAATTTGCGGTTGAAATAATTTCGTATATCTCTAACAATATTTAGCGGAACACCGTTAGTAAGCAACTCTAGTATTTCATCTGCATTTACAGCAACCTGTGTCGTCTTTTCATTCTGTTCATTATGAATGACTATGGTGTGACCCCTCATTTCAGAAATGACGAACTCACTGCCATTGACGGTTTTAAACTTGTTGCCGTTTTCAATGGAATCTTCTACAAAACGGTCAAGCCTGTCCTTCCATGACATTTCCTTAGTCAGACTTTCTATACTTTTTTCAGAGTCAATCAAGTTCTTAATGGCTTCACGACAGAAGTCCTTAAAAATTCCATCTTTGCGCTCAAATCCCATCTGTCCATCGCTCTTCTCAATAGGACGCAAGCCTTCTACGAAGTCAGTATAATCATAAGAAGGATGGAACTGCACAAACTTTGTCACGGCTCCCATCTCTGCTGCTATTTCCTGTGCCATGTGTGTTTTACCTGTACCGGGAGCACCAGTCAGGACGAGATTATAGTTCTCATTGAGAAGTTCTATGAACTCACCATACGTCTTTTGTTTTCCTTGGATGATATTTTTTCTTGGCATTTCTTTGCTTGACATTAAACGGTTTACATAATCAATAACTTCTTTCAATTTACGATCAGATTTGTGAAGCTTTTTACGATATGAACCATAAAATGCCCCGTCAAAGTCTTTTTCATCCGTATTCATATAATCAACGGAACATCTGCAGTATGTTGAACTACCTATTATATTTGTTTCAATATTACTTGTTACCATGCCTACTGCTTTTACTCGCATAAAAGGTTGGTCATGATTGCTACCTTTGGTGGAAGTTGATTTCAATATAATGATGTCTCCTTCTGAAATAGTCTGCACAAGAGGAAGAAGTTTTTGATCCACTGTGTTATTATCATCATGCTTACTCTCCCATATTCCATCTTTTACAAACCTATCAAACTGAGATTTCGTACTACCAAAAGAATAACCGGCAAGCCAATATGTTTTTTCTGGTTCGGATTTTCCAAAATAGTGAATACCCACACGCATGTAGAAATCATAGAAAGACTCGCGTTTCTCGTCATACTGTGAAATAATATAATTGTTCATGTCTATTCGTGATTCAAGGTCACCTTTGTACCCAAAACCCTTCGCAGCTGACTGTAGAAGATCCTTAGTAAACATATTGATAACCTTCTTGTCTGAGTAAAGGCAGGCTATTTTCCATTTAACCACATCACCAAAATCAACGTCCTCGACACCTTGTAAATCTCCCTGAACGGCTTTTTCTGCTATCGTTGCAATCTTATCTCTGACAATGTTGAAGGCTTCCGCACTTGTTTTACTGTTGTATTTAGCCTGCCAGCAGTATTTATCGTCATACTTTACTGGCATACCCTCTTTAGGTGTTTGGTCAAACATATAGATCCCGAATTTCAGCGAACTACCACCCGAGATTGAACCAAGACAGTATGTTTCTGATTCCAGCCAATAGCAAAAAGAGTCTTTACGATTGAGGTTCGTATACTTTTCTATTGGCATAGAACGTAAGGATTCTACGGGAAAACGCTCAAGAAACATTTCCTTTAAATTGGCTTCACTCTCCAGCTGCCTCTTGATTGCTTCAGTGAGGTCAGGTCTCAGCCGCCATACAAAGTGATTTTTCTCATCATAATATCCATTCATGGAAATAATCCAGTATTGCATCTTATTATTTTGCATAACTGAAAAATCGCCCACAGCCTTCTGCACTGCACGGCCGAAGTTCATGATAAGCGCATTCAGTGATGATGCCTTGTCATTGAATTCCCGTGCAACATCAGAACATGATCCTTCATGGTTTGGAGAATAATAGAATTTAAGTAAGGCACACTTGTATTTTGCCCATAAATTATACTTATCAGAGAGGAGCGAGTCCCAGTCCAATTTTAAATCGGGAACCGTATACATTCCATCAACGAACGCTTCTTGATATATTTTCATCTTGACAGTTTGGCTATTATCTGATTAAATGCTTCTTACTTTCTGTTTTTCATTCTTTTTAAGTAGAAACGTTGCAGACGCATTAGATAACTTTCTTATTTGGCAGCGAAGCGCATGATGGCGCAACTCACCAAAGGACAAAGATAAACAATTTCTGTGATGTACAAACTGAGGTTCAAGCAAAAAGTAAATCAATGGTCAATCATGAACTCAATGAGCCGTGTGCCAGACCAAGAAAAAAGTTGGAATTCAGAATACCACTTGAGTTTT
>CAMQBP010000199.1 GCA_946999025.1 uncultured Prevotella sp.
ACCAAAAACATAAAGCTATGAGTATAACAACTGTTATTGATGAAGAAAATGTCACAATAGTACAAGGAATCAATGGCATTATGCTGTATAAGGAAGAATGGATGAAGAAAAAAAACAAGGATAAACAGCTATTTTTAGCACCAAAGCAATAGATAACAATGCAGAGGGCAAAATGAAAAACAAACGAGCTGCTGTTGATTTTTGTGTAAACTATTGGTGGCTATTATTATTTTGGGAGTCCGCATAGCCATTGCCCGTAATCGTGGCTGTAGCAATACATGTAATTATCTTCGCTCATTGTATGTGATGTCTGTCACAACGAAATTTGCACGGAACGCCAAGAACGTTCCGTGCAATTTCGTTGCTATAAAGAGCCATGTTGAGCTGTTGCTTTATCTAATTCGGTCAGCTGACCTCACCAATTTTTCATCGTGGATGATACCTCGGCGCGCCAATACTAATGCGATGATGGCAACCAAAGGTAAACATGCCGCAAACTGAAGGTGGAAGGTATATTCATGACCAAAACCATTCAGCAGGGCGAATGCATAATAAACATACCATGCCAGACAGAAAACAATGCTCCATGCGCAAAGTTTAGCCTGTAAAGGTCGTTTGCGGTATAAAAAAATAGCGCAGGCTTCCAAAGGGATAGTCACCACCAACAGGGCGAAAAGAGGCCAGTTGCTAAAATTGATTCCTTGATCGGGTACTACTGTTCCCAAATTGTATATCAAGGTTGACAGCCCCATCCCTTGCGGTTCTAACATGGCGACGGGCATGCACAGACACGCCACCGTCACTATCAAAGACAAGAGCAGGTACAGCGTTTGCTTTCGTTGAATCATGCTTGTTCGTCGTTATTATCCAAAGAAGGATCACGGTAATAAACATTACCTTCTATAAATTCCTGCGTAGCCAGCAAAGTAGGTTTGGGCAACTTCTCGTAATAACGCGAAATTTCTATTTGTTCACGATTCTCAAACACCTCTTCCAAAGAGTCATTGTAAGACGCGAACTCTGTCAATTTTTTATTCAAATCCTGTTTAATCTCTGCTGCAATCTGATTAGAACGCTTCGAAATGATTGCCACACTTTCATAGATGTTTCCCGTTTCTTCACACAAATCCATGATGTTGCGTGTAGTCGTGTTGACGGGTGCATTTGACTTTTTGTAATCCATTTTTTATAAATCCTTATCTGTTGGGCATTGTCATCTTACCGGACAATGACTTATTCAAAATATATAGTTGATGATTTTACTCTCGTTGTGTTGCCAGCATAAAAGGCAATATCCCCTTATGTTTCCTACGAGTTAGACTCTCCAGTCTTCGTAACCTCCTTGCATTTCTTGATAAACTTTTCGGCCAAGGCGCGTTGCTTCGAGTCGGGATACTCGTTGATGAATCCATAACACTCATCTTCTGCATCCTGGTAGCGTTCCAACCGCTTCTCCTCGACACTCTGTTCTGCCAACTCAAACTTGCTCTTCATCACCAACACGGCAAATTTCTCACGCAGGGATGAATAGGGATAATCCTTCAATGCGTTCTCTGCCGTAATGATGCAAGCTTCGTAATTGTTGCCGCCGCTGGTGCAGTTGCCGAAATAAGGGCCAAGGTCATAATACAACTGCGCTGAATACAACTCCTTCTTCACCAGCTTGTCTTGCAACTCAAAGAGCCTGTTCTGCGCGCTGTTCTTCAGTTTGGCATCTGGATAAAGATCCAAAAACTCCTGGAAAGAGGCGATGGCCGAAACCGTTTGCGACTGGTCCAAACGTGGCTCTGGTGTACACATGAATAGGCTTTCACCCACAAAGTAGCTCGCCAACTCAGCGTATTTCCCCTTCGGATAACTTTGAACATATCGCTTGAACGCTTGGGCAGCACTCTCATAGTCACCACTTTTGTACTGCGCCATGGCCAACATGTAAAGGCTTTCTTGCGCATTCTCGGTACCTTTCTGAACAACAATCAAATCGTTCAGCAAGGTAATGGCCCGCGTGTACTTACCTTTAAAAAAGCACTCCTTCGCATATTCATAGCGGTAGTTGCTGTCGGTCGACTTGTAAACCGCATTGAACTCATTGGCACAACTGCCGAATAACAATGCGACGCATATAGTGGAAATGAAAAACAGTTTCTTCATTGACATGATCTTTGGTGTGCAAAAATACATATAATCCATCGATTTACAAAGTAAAGAGAATGCTTTTTCGCAAATAATTAACCTTTATAACGGATATTTTTGTACTTTTGCATGTCTGGGCAGCCATTTGCATGCCAAGAGGCAATCCTTCAAAAGATTCAGGATGAATTTCAAACTCACGTCAAAATACAAACCCACGGGCGACCAACCAGAAGCCATTCAGCAACTCACCGATGGCATTCATCGGGGTGATCCAGCGCAAGTTTTGCTCGGTGTAACCGGATCGGGCAAGACTTTCACGGTGGCCAACGTCATCAACAACATACAAAAGCCAACGCTGATCCTGAGTCACAACAAGACGCTGGCAGCCCAACTCTACGAAGAAATGAAGGGCTTTTTCCCCGAGAACGCAGTAGAGTATTATGTATCTTATTATGACTATTATCAACCCGAGGCTTATCTTCCTACAACCGACCTGTACATTGAGAAAGACCTGGCCATCAACGACGAGATAGATCGTCTACGATTGAGTGCGGTAAGTGCTTTGTTGTCAGGAAGAAAAGACGTTATTGTCGTGTCTTCCGTTTCGTGCATTTACGGCATGGGAGGCCCCTCGGCCATGACCAACAGCATCATTACGGTAAAGAAAGGCGAGCGATTAGATCGTAATGATTTTTTACGGAAGTTGGTGGAAGCACTGTATGTCCGTAATGACATCGACCTGCAACGCGGCAATTTTCGCGTCAAGGGCGATACGGTAGACATTGCTATGGCCTACTCTAACAACATTCTTCGCATCACATGGTGGGACGAAGAGATTGATAGCATCGAGGAAGTGGACAGCATGACTTTCCACCGATTGCAAGAATTTGAGGAATACCACATCTACCCCGCCAATCTTTTCGTTACGACCAAAGAACAGACCGAGCATGCCATCCGCGCCATTCAGGACGACTTGGTGAAGCAAGTTGACTATTTCAACGACCTGGGTGACACCATCAAAGCGCAGCGCATCAAGGAACGCGTGGAATACGACATGGAGATGATTAAGGAACTGGGCTACTGCAGCGGCATTGAGAACTATTCGCGCTACTTTGACGGACGTGAAGCCGGGGAGCGGCCTTATTGCCTTTTAGACTTCTTTCCAAAAGATTTTCTACTTGTTGTCGACGAGAGTCACGTCAGCGTGCCGCAAATCAGCGCCATGTACGGTGGCGACAGGGCCCGCAAGCAGAATCTCGTGGAGTACGGATTCCGCCTACCGGCGGCGTTTGACAATCGTCCACTGCGCTTTGAAGAGTTCCACGACATGCTCCATCAAACCATCTACGTATCGGCCACCCCAGCCGACTATGAGCTACAAGAGGCCGAAGGGGTCGTGGTAGAACAAATCATCCGACCCACAGGATTGCTCGATCCGGAAATCGATGTGCGCCCCAGCGAAAACCAAATTGATGACCTTTTGGACGAAATCCTGCAACGCACCGAACGCGAAGAACGTGTCCTGGTCACCACGCTGACCAAACGTATGGCCGAGGAGCTGACCGAATACCTGCTCAATCATGACGTGCGAGCCAACTACATCCACAGCGACGTGGGCACACTTGACCGCGTTAAAATCATGACCGACCTGCGCGCCGGCGTTTTCGACGTTTTGGTTGGGGTCAACTTACTGCGTGAGGGCCTGGACTTACCAGAGGTATCGCTTGTGGCCATCCTTGACGCTGACAAGGAAGGTTTTTTGCGAAGTCACCGTAGTTTGACACAGACGGCAGGACGCGCCGCACGCAATGTCAACGGAAAGGTAATCATGTATGCCGACACCATCACTGAAAGCATGCAACGCACCATCGACGAAACCACTCGCCGCCGCTCCATTCAGCTGAAATACAATGAGGAGCACCACATCACGCCACAGCAGATTATCAAAGAAATCAAGAACGCATTGCCCACCTCGAAAGAGGATGAGAAGGACCGACGTTACCCCACCCTTGCCGCCCAACAGGCGTATATGGAGGCAGAGAGTGGCGCCTTTGCAGCCGACCCGATTGTGGAGCGAATGACGCGCGAACAACTTGAGAAGAGCATTGCCAACACCACAGCCTTGATGAAACAAGCAGCCAAGGACTTAGATTTCCTACAAGCCGCTCAGTACAGGGATGAAATTGTGAGGTTGCAGGCGATGTTGGAACA
>CAMQBP010000200.1 GCA_946999025.1 uncultured Prevotella sp.
CGCTAATCACCAAATTTATAGACACTTATAATTCGTCGAACTCACGTTATTTACTTGTTTTTTGCTTTTCAACGCTTCAAAACAAGCTGACAGGCGTCCTATTTTTTCTATTTCACGACTTGAAAATTTTGAAATAAATCAACAATCGCGAAAATCTTAGGCACATCTATCCACGCTGCACATAGTGACCCTTGGAGCAAGACACTGGTGTCATAACAGGAACACAGATAGCAAATCTGTGCGACGGATTCAAGGGCATTTGCGAATGCTATCCAAGTAAAAAGCCTGGTTTGAACAAATTCAAACCAGGCCTTTTATTTACGTTATACTCAGCAACTACCTCAAAACCTTACCGATTTCTGATGGGAGTTTACCAGAAAGCGTATGGTTACGAAGCTGCTTTCTCACTTTTTCGAGAACCGCTTGCTTAGAAACTTGGTCTGGATTGACAGACTTGCCAAATTCGAGAACGGTACCCTTGGCTGACTTTGGAGTAATCTCCACCATGAAAGGCTTATAATAGAGAGATGCTATGCCCTGGTAACTTTCCTTCGTTACCTTATTGGAATTGAAAATAAAGAAACCCAACGCATTGGCATCGTACTCGGCTGTCGGATCTTTAGTCAACTGCTTAATAAGGGCGTCATTAAATTTGTTGTCACCCATAAAAGCGATTGTTGCGTTTTGTTTTTCACTATAGTCAAAGTATCCAGAGATACTCAACTTAGATTCTGTGCTTGCAAACGCAAAACTTATCTCGTTCTTCTCGAAGGAAGCCAGGTATGCATAATCAACTACACCTGAGAAAACATGGTAGTAATTGTAATACATACCCATGCGTTCACCAGCGTTAATATCGAAACTCAACGAGCCTTCATCAAGCTTCATCGGTAAAATCCAGTTGGTATCAGGGAAATAAATCAGCAACTGCCCTTTCACTTCAGCCACCATCACCTTCACCACAGAGAATACTTCATCGATGTTCTTCGTGTTCTCTGTAACCTTAGACAAATCGTAACCACCAAGATAGTAAGTCTTGTTAACGATGTCTTTCTTCTCTCCCTGACACACATAGATAGAGTCTGTATAAGGTCCAGTAGTGTACTTAATGAGGCCAGACCGGATGTGTCCCGACTTGTTCTCAGACAGTTTGATACTGATGGCCTCATCATTGATGCTTGCCTCGGCCCAATCAAGCCCCTTGATGGAGAGATTAGACCCTTCGTTCTTCACTGGGATGTTGATGGTTCTGGCGGCATCGTTATAAATAAACTGATTAGTCTTACCACCGTATTTGAACATCATTCCACGTTGTTGAACGGTAACCTGCGCGGAATCATCGCCACACTTGATGGTCAAGAGTGCCGAACGCCCTTCCAACTTGGCGTTTTTCTTAACGCTCACATCAACCTTGTTGCCGTTGACAACTGCCGAAGCCCATTGGGCATCAACAGACACGGTAGCTGCTGAAGGAGCTTCAAACACCAACGTACCAGTACCGGCAGCTGCAGAAAACACAAGGTTAGAGCTGGTTACCTTGACAGTAGACTCGCGAGAATACTCGCTGCCAACTTGATCATGATCGTCGCTACATGCACTGAAAGTCAATGTAAAGACCGCAAGTAGCAGGAAACTATATATTTTCTTCATATTGCTTTATTTATTTTTCGACCATTTTAATAGATGCTGGGATGGAAGAATGCTTTACCTGAGGCATTCTTTCTTCCAGTCCATAGAAGCTCTTGGCAGGCTGACTCTTGTTCTTCAACTTGACAATGATAGGCGACTGAAACCAGAACAGGAAGCCAGACATATCTTTCAAAGACTTTGGAGTTTCCGTCTCAGCAGCAAAGACAATGAGGGCCTCGATGGGATAGTTTTGAACCTTTCCGCCAAAGATTGCATAGGTTCCATTCTTCTCGTCATGCTGGAACGGTGCGGACATGTAGGCATCAGGAGTCCATGTCGCATAGCTGCCTTCTCCAAACATGAATGCACCTATCATATAATAGGTAGAGTTGAATTTACCAAGGCTTCCTCCTTGTATTCTCAACGAACCAGTTGCCTGGTCAAAGGTTACGGGGATGCTGTAAGTCTTTTTGTCCTCTGGGTCCATGAAAGTAAACTTCATTCCCTTACCTGACGCAGACAGCGATGCCTTGGTCACGACATCCTTTCCTTCTTTGTTTTTATAAATGAATCCATAGTTGCCTGTCACATCGCCAACCTCACATTGTGTCACGACGAACGATGAATGGTAATTCCCATTCACAACAAAGACTTCGGTTGAACGAACGTCACCTGTAGTATTTGGAGTCATATTGACTGTCAGGTCGTTGCCATTGGTCGTCACGCTTACCCAGTCGGCACCCGTAACAAATTTGAACTCTTCCAGCTTGTCGATATTGCGATAGGTTCTGCTAAAGGCTTCATCATCCGAACCGATACTCTTGATTGCATCAACTACTATCTGCGGATTCTGCCAACCCTTAGACAAATCAATCTTGTCAGCACTCAATGAGAGTTTATCTTTAGAGTAGGTCAGCTCAGAAACCGATACGCCATTAACCGTTAGCGGTTCGTACAGTCGCAACCCGTTGTCGGTATAGTTGTAGGCTGTTTCAAGGGTGTCGGTGTCCGTCGTAATGGTAAGCTGGCGAGCAACAACATCGTATTCAAAATGAGCTTTCTTTCCGCCTATAGTGCCATCAGAGCCAATGAGATTGAAGTTATCGCCCACGTTTACCACTTTCTTCTGGTAGGAAGTGGCACTCTCTTTCAGACGGCGCATGTACATCACATTCTGCGATCGCTTGCCATGAAACTTGATAACATCCTGCCCAATGCTGTCGATAACAAACTCAAAGTCACCGCCATAGGCCTCATTTAATTCAGACGAAGGCGTTGCGAAGAAGTGCATCATCGGACTGTAGGTATCAAAAGACAACTCCGGTCCATTGTTTGTCTTCATGGCATACAGACAGGTTTCCTTCGCATCTGGATTAATCTCAGATCTCACTTCCGCCTCATCCTTGGTAAACTTCAATGTATAAGTGAAGCCGCCATACTTGCGGTGTGCCTCAGGATAATATTCAAGTACCCAGCCATTCTCCGAACTCATCAACACACGCTGTGCCTCATTCAGGTAGTTTTCCATACGAGCGGCTGATGACTCGTCAAACACATCCTTCTGATCTTTCAAGCACGACTGGAACAGCAGTGCTGGAAGTATCAAGGCCAAGCCTGTCAATATTTTATTTGTTTTCATCATGATGGTCTCCTTTACTTATCTATTTTCAAATCGGTCAAGTTCACATAGCCATTGATGACATCACCCTCACGACGCAGAATCTCATCGCGAAGCGCATCGATATCAATGTTAAATTCATCACGCATATAGACCCTCACCATCTCAAGCTTCTTAGCAATGTGCTCGGCACCAGGAGTTTTCTCTCCCGTCTTAGGATCCTTGGCAGCCTCTGTCATCCACTTTGCCCACTGTTCTGGAGTGTTGGTGATGTACATAGACAACATCTCGGCAAAGTCTTCACGTGCCTCCATCTGCGAGTAAGCCGTGATGAAACCACGCTGCAGATAACCTGTCTGTCCTTCGGGTGAGCTCCACGCGTCTCCGATATACAGATTTCCGTTCACCTTCTGATACTCAGCCGTGTAGCTTTTCGTCTGATTCAAGATGTGCGTAAACTCATGATGGATGGTACGCAGGTAAAATGTGTTCAAACTTTCAACCGTTGTAGAAAGTTTATTCAAATGATTGGTTCCAGCCAAGAATATTTTCTTTCCGCCTTCTGCTGTACCCAAAATCATGGTACCATCGTTGCGATACTGGAACTCACCTGTTGCATAGAACAGCTTGGGGAAGTATGTTCTTGTAAAATCCACTCCCGCCACCTGGTCGTAAGCCTCAATACTGGCATATTTCACAATGTGTGCCAGTTTCACAGCTTGCTCATAGTCGGCTGGTACGTTGTAGTAGTTCATGTCTGTCTCATTATGATCGTACCGATACACGAACTGGATATTATAGGGATCTGTTAAATTTGCCTTGATCCACTTGTCAAAGTCGGTTTGCTGTACGTTTGAGTCAACGATGACACTTTCAGCCTCGAGTTTGTCCTCTGAACAGGCTCCAAACCCTAAGCACACCAGGCAAAGCGACGCGCATACTATATATTTTTTCATATACATATTCGTTTTTATTGATTAAATTAACGTGGATTAGCCTCAACACCGGCCTGACGAATATCCAATGGTATCTGGACGGCACGGCGATTATCATCCTTCTTCAACACATCTGTCAACGT
>CAMQBP010000201.1 GCA_946999025.1 uncultured Prevotella sp.
GGATATCCACTTTTTAGGGAATGTGTAGCCCAACGCAATGTTCTTTAATCTTAGATAAGATCCGTCCTCAACGTATCTGTCGCTAATTGCATCGTTGTCATTGGGGTCGGTGAGAGTGGCACGAGGAATAACCGTTGAAGGATTGGCCACACGTATGTTATTCACATCTGTGTACCAATAACTACCTTCCGCATACGTTTTCGAAGGATCGATAGGCTCAAGACGCGCCCTGTCATTCACATCGGTAAGCTGATTGTTCCATAATGTGTTCATGCGGGTGAGCCTCATCTTCATGTAATTGAACACCTTATTGCCATAAGACCCGTTCACAAATACATTCAGGTCGAAGTTCTTATATCTGAAGGTATTCGTCCAGCCGAAGGTAAACTTTGGCATAGGCGAGCCAATATTTGTTTTGTCATAATCATCGATAACACCATCGGGAACCCCGTTTGGTCCACTGATATCCTTATATTTCATATCACCAATCCACGGTGTGGTATTACGGTCAAAGCTTTTGCCGTCTGCGGGATACTTGGAAGTCTTAGGCGATGTTTCCAAATCCTTGAGATCTTTGTACACGCCATCTGTTACGTATCCATAAAAACTATACAGCGATTCGCCCACATTCGACATACTCACCACATCGTTCCATTGTCCGTAGCCCACGATAGCAGCGCTCTTGGTTCCCGACAGTGCCACCAGTTTATTCTTGTTCCATGATATCTGAAATTCAGAATCCCATTGAAACACACCAGTGATAGGATGTGCATTGACACTAAGCTCAAATCCTGTGTTGCGAATGGTTCCATAGTTTCCATAAGGTGCTGCAAGAGCAGACGACACGTTTCCCGATGTTCCCATGTACGAGGGCAACTGCAAAGGCATCAACATGTCTTTCGACTCCTTTCGATACCAGTCGAGTGTAACGTTCAAACGATCCTTGAGTACGCCCAAATCAAGTCCAACGTTCCATTGTTCTTGACTTTCCCATTGAACATCAAGATTAGGAATATTAGCTGGTCGATATGCCTTGCCCAGCAATGTGGGTATGGCCGTCATGAGTGTTCCCCACTTGTACGAACCGATGTTGGCATTACCTGTCTGTCCCCAGCCCACACGCAGCTTACCATTGCTCACAATATCATTCAAAGCGCTCTGCTGGAAAAATGCTTCATTCGTAAACCGCCATGAGGTGGCAAACGAGTGGAAGCCTGCCCAACGCTTGTTAGGACCGAAGTTAGAACTGCCGTCGTATCGATAAGTATAGGTGGCATTATAACGGTTGTCGTATCCGTAGGTTAAACGAGTAAAGAAGGACGACATCGCTGAACTGCCGAAACCCACTGCGATAGCTGGCGTACCAGTACCCAAAGCCGGGTTGTTCACCGTGTTTGAGGGCAGGTCTGTATTGGAAGTTCGGTTAAAATCGTACTTGCTTTCCCACGCCTCTTGGCCAAGCATAGCAGAAAAAGAATGCTTGTCTATCGTATTGGCATAGGTAAGATAATTCTTGAGTTGCCAGAAAGTACCAGACGACTTTTGTACAGATGCCGAGTTCTTACTGCGTTTCCATGTTCCTAAGTCTACGGTTGGCATGAAATTACGTGCTCTATCCGAACTTAAGTCGTAACCCACCTCGGCATGCCATACAAGATTTTTTATAGGGGTTACTTCAAAGAATAGGTTACCATTGAGTTTCCTTCTGTCGAGCTTAATCTCGTTGAGCATCGCCATGGCGATAGGGTTTGGGTTGGTAAACCCTTGTCGTGAGATGGACGAATAGCCTCCATCAATATTATAAATTTGAATGTCGGGTGGAGTGGTCAGTGAATAATTGATGATACCCTGCTCGCTGTCTGCCAATTTCAAGTCGTCGTTGGTGTTGGAGAAGTTGACGCTCATACCCAACTTTAACCACGACTTTAGCTGTGCGTCGAGATTAGCACGCATACCCATGCGCTCAAACTTGCTGCCAATGATGGTACCGTCCTGTTGCATGAAGTTGCCAGACACATAATACTGCACTTTGTCCGAACCTCCCTGTGCTGCCACCTGATGCGAGTGTTGGAAGGCTGTTTGGAAGATAGCGTCCTGCCAATTCGTTCCTTTTCCCAATATAGAGGGATCTGAATAATATTTAGAGGCTGTGGCCGGATTGATTTGACCTGTTGACACAAAGTCGTTGTAGTAATTGGCAAAGTCCTTTAAGCCCATGATGTCGAGTCGTTTGGTTTGCCTGCTCCAGGCTGCCATTCCATCATAAGTAAACTTGGCTTCACCCGATTTTCCTCGCTTGGTGGTAATCAATACTACACCATTGGCACCCTGTGCACCATAGATGGCAGTTGCTGAGGCGTCCTTCAGAATCTCCATCGATACGATATCATTGGGATTAATGGTCGAAAGTGGTGAAACAGTGGATACCTTTCCATTGCCGAGGGAGGCACCTAAACCGAGTGAGGCACCGCTCGCCCCGCTCCCTTGCATGATGACACCGTCTATCACATAAAGAGGTTCTGCGTTCGCATTGATGGTTGCCTGTCCACGCACACGGATGCTCGTAGAGGTTCCAGGTGCTCCCGAAGTACTCACAGCCGTTACACCAGCGGCACGTCCTTGGAGCGTCTGATCTAAAGAGGTAACGATAGAGCCCCGCAACTTCTTCTCATCCATGGTGACCGATGCGCCGGATATATCGCTCTTCTTCATCGAGCCATAGCCCACTACAACTATTTCATCGAGTAAAGTTTTGTTTTCAGATAATACGATACTATACTCAGACTCACTGGTAACCTTGACACTTTGTGTATCGAAGCCCACATACGAAACTTCGATAATGGAACCTTCAGGAGCCATGAGGGTAAAATTCCCGTCAAGGTCAGTAACGGTGGCGTTGTTCGTTCCCTGAACTTTGACCGTGGCTCCAATAATAGGTTCGGTTCCATCGGTTACTTTCCCTGTTACTTTTTTTGATTGTTGCATGACAGCAGACACGCTGTTGTCGTTGCTGGCATAGACTTGTGTAGAAAGCCCCATGGGGGTTAACGACAAGACTCCTGCCAATAATGCAATTTTACTGCGGTTAATCTTCATTTGTTATTTAGGTTTGGTTATTAATTCCTTATTATATGCAATCTGTCTTGATGTCTCACGTATCGACAGCTTGGTTTGGTATCTTTATTTCAGGTTTACATTCACATTTTGGGTTGAGGTAAAGGTTTATTAATTTTTTAATTAAAATATCTGGTGCAAAGATATAGTATTATTCCTACCATTGTTAATACTATCTTATTATTTTATAATACTATATTATCAAACAAATGAAAAAGGAGATGAAATTCAACAAAATAACCCGCGATATTTGCTAATAACATGCATACAGGTGCATTTACTCACCTATTCGTTTTATGATTTAGCAATATAAAAGTGATTGGATGAATGCCTTGCTAAAAAAATACATTCTTGTCAATCACCACTTACACCTACCTATATATAGAAAGCAAGTTGCAAATGATTAACTAATCTTTCCCAGATGTTAAATTTCAACTCATTTCCTTGTTGTTTTTCCAGCGAACCGTCCTACTTGTTCAAATAATGAATTCTCGCGATAATTTGCAAAACATTGTCGGTCAAGCAATTATGAAAATATCCTGTTTTTAGATTGTGAAAAGAGCCAAATATTCTACCAAAATAGCGCCAAAAGCTATGCTATAACCTGTCTATTGCATAGCTGTTACTCAGTAAAATGTATGCATTAAGAGGACAAAAGCATTGAGATTGTAAAAGAAGGTGGCACTATATCAGGGTGAAAAGGTCATGATGTGTCGTTAAATACGTATTTTTACCTTCTTGCTCTGGCTATTTCGTTCAGTTTTAGCGGCATTTTTCAATCTTGGTTTTAACTTAAAGTATTAAATCGGGTACGACGTGGAGTTCACTCCTACCCCACCTTATTATATATAAGTAGAATTATGGAAATTGGACAAAGTTACGTTGTACCGTTCTCAACTAATCCGTATTTGTGCAAAAAAGTATTATCTTTTAGCAAGAAAGTATTAATAACATATCGTTTTAAGTTATATCTTTGCATCGACAAATAATTAAACCTATTACCTGCTAATGAAAAAAATTAATCTTTTATGGCTCTTCATGGCTTTCATCCCAGCTCTTTTGTACGCACAAAAATGGAATGAATTGTCAAAAAAAACAATGATGATGATGAAAAGAACTTTATTACTGGGGTTGGTATTCCTCGGATGGATAACAAGTTTTGCTCAAATAAAGGGCAACAATATACAAGTTAGCATTACG
>CAMQBP010000202.1 GCA_946999025.1 uncultured Prevotella sp.
TCACTGCTTCGGATGATTAGGTACCAAGCTGCGGTGTTGAAGACATACAACACCGCCCACAGGGCTACAATGACAAAAAACCAATAGCCTGCATGGGTCAACCCGTTCCACACTTCGGCGAAATCGAGTTGGGTAATCATGATGACGAGAATGACTATCCCAAAAATAAAGAAGCCATTCTGATATTTACTTTTCATCTTTCCTTGGCTGACTACCCTGCTGCTCGCCCCTCACCTGACGCTTGGACACATTGAATCGACTCTTGTCACGTTCCTCGCGACGCTCATGATAGAGCTTGGGAAGCGGATTCTTCAACGGCTCATCATAACTGAGTCGATTGCGGTAGATGTCGATAGCCAGATAAACGGCTTGCCTGAATGGATTCTCGTTGACGATGCCTTGACCGGCCACCTCGAACATTGGCGTATAATTGGTTTTGGTGCATACGATGGGCAGGTTGGCGATGGCACTCACACCCTCTTCCAGCGACAGCGTCTTAAAAGGCAACATGGCCTGGTCGTGATACATGGCCAAGATGCCATCGAACGTATCATAGTCGTTGGAGCCAAAGAACGTCTCGGCCGCATAAGGACCAAAAGCGCACATGCCGGCATCCGAGAGCTTGGCAACGGCTGGACGGATAATTTCCTGCTCCTCTGCCCCATCGGCCTTCGAATTGAGGCCCAGCACTGCGATACGCGGGTTGGCGACACGCAAATCACGCTTTAAGGTGAGGTACAGGATAGCAGCCTTGTGAACAATGTTCTCTAACGTGATGCTTTCCATGGCCGCTTTCAGGGGTTGATCGTCTGCCACCATGGCCACGTGCATGAAGTCGTTCAGGTACAGCGTGGTGGTTTTCTTCCCCTCTCCCAAACAAGTCTGGAGATAGTTCTCCAAGCTGTCGAATGTGAGATTGCCAAACTTAATACCATCGGCACTCATGGGAGCCGCCACCAGCACGTCGTAAACTCCTTCCCGATAATCGGTCATGGCACGGTCGAGGGCGCGCACTGCCGCCTGTCCCGACTCTTCCGTGGGGGTTCCCAACTCCACTTTCACCTCGTCATCAAAGCAGGTCATCAGGTTGATTCGACCGTCGCACACCTCATCAGCCGTGTTGATGATGCTGAAGTTGGCCTGGGTGTCCAGCGCCTTTCGGTGGTAAGCAGCGATTTTGGGCGACCCATAGATGATGGGCGTGCAGAGCTCTAACATCTCTGGAGCTGCGAAAGTTTTAAAAATCAGTTCATATCCGATACCGTTCGTATCACCGTGTGTAAGGGCCACACGAATTTTTCTGTTGTTCATAAGAGAATTTGTTTATATATCATGGGGGCCATGAGTGACGGCTGTAGCCTGTCTTCTCTCCCCCTATTTTTATTTTCGTTTCACGGTCAGCAGTACCGCTTCCATCTCACGCATCTTATTGCGTTTCTCCATTTCGGGCGCATAGACGAAGCCATCGAGTACCAGTGTCTTGCCAGCCACGCTGTCTTTAACGACACGTCTCACCAACGGACCGCCCATGGCGTCGCCCACCATCTCCCACAGTCCACGCTGCAGTCGGCACGACTGTCCGCCGAATCTGACGTTTTCTTGTGTCATGGAGCGGGCCACGGTGCGCATGTACATGCGGTCGGTCTCGCCTTTCATGTTCGCCTTCAGCACGCTGTCCATGCGTTCGGACGGCTGATCATCAATTCCGCTGAGTGTGTAGACGCACAAATTTTGCATGCCCTGCGCCGCATTGTTGGACACCCAGAGGAAGTCTTTGCCCACCTTGTGGTAGGTCATGTCCGCAGGCAGCAGCACGGCATGGTGGAACATCGAGTCGATGAGCCTTCCGCTCCGTACTGAATGCTTTCGCTGGAGTTGGAGAATGGCCGACAGATATTCGTTGGTCACCAGCAGCTGCCTTACTCGTTGTTGGTTCGTGGCGATGAATTGCTTCAGGTCGTCGGCCGACCCCACGTCAACATACACAATCAATTGCAGTCGCGCATGGCGGTCGCGTTCGATGTGGAACGAGGGCTTGCCAAGCCATTTTCGGTTCTGCCTCACCACCACGACATTGCGTGTCAGCAACAGCTTTCCCTTGAATCGAGCTGAATCAACCTGCCGAACGTCGAACATTGGTTCGCGTTGCGGCAGTGACGCCATCGGAACCGACAACATGTGGCACACCAAACTGTCGGCATCGCCAACCACCAGTACCTCGTAAGGGTTCGCCGAGGCAGCTGGCAGCGGGCGTTGTTGCTGCCAACAGGCTGTTAAGAGCAGCATGGCAGCAAGGGCAACTACCCAACTAAGCCTGCTCATGCGCCAGCTTTTTTAGCCGTACTCAACAGGCCACAGGCCGCGAAGATGTCCTGCCCACGACTGGCCCTGATGGTGGTGAAAACGCCATGCGAAGTGAGGTAGTTGCGAAAGTTTTCCATCGTCTGCTCATCGGCACCTTTCAATGGCACGTTCGGAATCTGATGGAAGCGTATCAAGTTGACGCGGCAGTCCAGTCCACGCAGCAGGTCAATGATTCTGCGGGCGTGCATCGGCGTGTCGTTCAGTCCGCCAAAGACGATGTATTCGAACGACAACCGGCGCTGGTGAGCAAAGTCGTAGCCGCGCAACAGGTCAACAATCTGCTCGATGGGCATACCTTTCTCGGCGGGCATCAGCATGCTGCGCTGCTCGGGCAGGGCCGAATGCAGACTGATGGCCACATGGCAATCGCTCTCATCAAGAAAGCGTTTCAGCTTGCCTTTCACGCCCACGCTGCTCACGGTGATGCGCTTGGGGCTCCAGGCGAAACCGTAATCGGCGGTCATCACCTGCGTCACCCTCAGCACGTTGTCCAAATTGTCCATCGGTTCTCCCTGACCCATGAACACGATGTTGGTCAACCTGTCGCGTTCGGGCAGTGAGTACACTTGGTTGAGGATATCGGTATAGGTCAGATTACCTTCAAACCCCTGCTTGCCAGTCTGACAGAACAGGCAGTTCATCTTGCATCCCACCTGACAGGACACACACAGGGTGGCACGGTCGTCCTCGGGGATGAACACCGTCTCGACGAACTTTCCCGAGGCGGTTGGAAACAGATATTTGATGGTGCCGTCTTTCGAATACTGCGCATCGATGTGCGCCATGCAGCCAATTTCATATTCTTTGGCCAGCCGTTCACGGTTCGTCTTCGAGATGTCGGTCATCTCGTCGATGCTCGTCACCTGCCGCCGGTAGAGCCATTTAGCCATCTGTCCGCCTGCGAACGAAGGCATTCCCAACGCCTGAGCAACCTCTTTGAGCTCGCTCAGCGTCATTCCCAACAGCTTTTTCTTACCAGTGTCCATTTTTGATCTTGTTTGTTAAATCGCCGCCTGCGTTTTGCAGAAGACGGGCATCGCCTCAATAAAGTAAGCAATACTTGCTTTGCCTTCGGCTCGCACCATCTTTGCAAAGGTACGCAAAAACCCTGGAACATCCTACACCTATTATATAAAAACAAGATTTACAACCCAGATTAACGCAAAAATAGCTGCGATTTCTGCGAATTCAGCGAGACTAAACAGCCAAAGAATAAATTCTGCGAAAGATGAAAAAGCGAAGATGGCAGATGTTGTATGGCTTTGCTATCCTTCAAATGAAACCTTTATTTGCGTGGAAAGCGATATATCACAACCCTACAAATTGTTCTTATTTTTTATCAAATTTATGGTCAAAATCGCCCAATAAAAAAGCACATTCTAGAAAAAATCAATAGGCTTACCTGGCGCAAAAGAACAATTTGGGAGACCAAAATTAACGTTTTCAACTTCAAAAGGGGCATTTTAACGGTTAAAAAGCATTGGAATAGAAGCACAACAAGCATGGTATTGAGCCGCAAAAGCATGTGAATAGCCTGCCAATAGTAATGCTTTTAACGAAAAAGAGCGTGAAAAGCAGAGGACAGATGATAGCAAAACAGCATAAAACACTGGCTTACAACAATATCCTAAAATCACTCATATTTCTCGTATTTGCGCCTTACTGCTCGTTTGTTGGCTAAAACGCAAAATATAGAGAGATTGATTGTCAAGAATATTCATCATCCAACACGGTGATGATTCGCAAACGGGCACCGGCAACTCATCACTTCATTGATAGTCAGAAAGGCCGACGGTAAAAAAGTAGGTTGTTCATTTCTTTTTGTGGGCTTTTTGCATTATCTTTGCATAAAACAGGCAGC
>CAMQBP010000203.1 GCA_946999025.1 uncultured Prevotella sp.
TGACCTCAAAAATAAGCTCAAAATCTAACAAAGCTAATTTATAGAACCAGCCAAACGTGATTACACAATGGTAATGCGAATTGCCTTTATCAAGGCTTTGTTTCCCAAACCGTTTGAGGACTTGGACTACAGCACATTGAAGAACCTGAAAGCACCATGTTCCAATGATGTCATTCCTATTGATGAGCCAGACAATAGTAGATATGATTTCCATAATGTGACGGAGATAAATCCCGAATAATCCTCATTGTTAGAGTTGTTCCTTCGTGAATGACAAATGACTGTCACGAATCTCAGTAACGAAAGTATCATTCTGTTCCTTTGTCCCAGTTTTTTAAAATTACTTGTATATGACAAAGGAATTAACTTTCAACGACCTTCCAATGGTCGTTGCCCAGCTTCGGGACGAAGTGGTGGGCATGAAGCAGATGATCATCAGTCTGCAAACACAGAACAAACCACACAAAGCGAACACGCACATACCTATGAGTGTGGAGGAAGCATCTGCATATTTATAGATGCCGATGGCTACCCTCTACATGAAACTTGGCAACGGCAGCATTCCTGCCACCAAGCTGGGTAAGCGTTATTGCCTTTATCAAGACGCGCTTGACAAGTGGCTGGAGGCTAACCGCTAGAATCCTGTACCTCTCACTGCAGAGGAGGAGAACGCTGCCATTCTTGCAGGAAACAAGCGCAAGCCCAAACCCTTAAACTGGTAATGTCATGGATGCGCTTGAAATTTGTAACAAGCTACGCTCGGAGGCTTCGGGCGTAGCCACTTCTGGCATTCCGCTTGACGTATTCCCCCCAGAAAATGCAGCAGATGATTCTTAATTTGGTAAGAACGAAAAACTTGGACCAATAGACAAGAACAAGTCTATAACAGAAAAAATCGAGCGAGCCATCAAGAACAGAGTGACAGGCAGAGTGAATGCCACATCAAACCGTGCCGTGAGCATTGTCTTTGGTGGTAACCGCGAGCAGATGCGCAAACTCGCATATGGCGACCAGACAATCAGTGAGAACGGCAACAACTGGGATATTGACAGTTGCAGTGGCATAGACAGATGGGCAAAGGACATATATGACTTTTGTTGTCAGGAGTTTGGTGAAGAAAATGTCGTTTCGTTCATTGTTCATTTAGACGAGCTCAATCCTCATGCACATGCGGTCATTGTCCCCATCACAAAGGACGACAGACTGAGCGCAAAAGATATGTTTGGTGGAAACGATATGAATCAGGCTAGTTTAAGAATGCGAGAACTCCACAGCCGACTTGCAGAGGTTAATGAAAAGTATGGACTGGAATGTGGCGATGACATCACCATAATTGGATCCAAGCACAAGTCTACAGAAACTTATCGCAGAGAGTTGGCTGATGAATGCCGCACTTTGTCAAATGAAGTAGGCATAAAGAAGACGCTTCTTTCAGGTCTTAATTGTAGCATCACAAAAGCAGAGACAAGAATCAAGGCTCTGCAGACTATGGTGAACAATCTGGAGAAAGCGGAAGCGGATAATCAAGCGATCATAGCCGAACTTGAAGATTACATGAAGAATCATCTTGGTGATGCAGTTGAGATAAAGGCAAAGATTTCGCCACCAGAAAGGAACTTTGGGATGTTCGTGACAAATTGAACGAAAAGAAGATGAAACTTGATCAGGCCAAGTTGCAACTTGGTGAATTGCAGAAGAATACCTCCTACATCGAAGCAAGAAACAAGGATATTAAAGCCGTTTTTGAAAAAACAGCTGTTTCATACCAGCAACAGATGATCAATAAGATTTGGGCGCAGGCTGGTATGAAGGTGTTGGCAGAGATAGCAGATATCTATTCTCGTATGAAGAGCATTCATGACAGCAGTCTATTTGACAATAGTTTTGCAATGGATTTCATCAATCATGACGATAAAGTCATTTATTGTGCAATGTACCTGTATGTTGGCTACATCAACGAGGCAACCAACTTTGCAGAAAGCCAAGGAGGAGGCGGTAGCGACGCCAAGGATTGGGGACGTGACAAGGATGAAGATGAGATAGAATGGATAAGACGATGTTTGCGACAAGCAACTCGGATGGTAAAGCCAAGAAAGGGCAAAGGGCTAAGTCGATAACGAGAACCAGCCATTCTCTTTTATAATAAAGGAGAATGGCTGGAATGTTCTATTTCTAATTTAAAATGTGAATGGGTAAACTTCACCGTCTATTATAATTTCAAGGGACATTCTTGTTATCTTTTTGTACTTTATATTGAAATATCCAGAATAATCAGCCCCTGACGGTATAGTGTTCATTTTTACATAGCCATCACCTAATTGCTGTCTTATTTGACTTTGACTATTTGCATAGTTAGCATAATTTTCATTGGCTCTTTGTTGGGCGGCATATGCTGCAGCACCATCATAAGTTCTTGTTGTGCTTTGTCCATAAGTTGTTGTATAAGAAGACCCATAAGCATTTACATATCCATAAGCATTACCTGCATAACTATAAGCATGAGCACTGCCTGTTGTATAGGCACTACCTGAGTAAGTAGTTGTTGATGTCGACTGACCTGCACTATACGCAGCCATCCCCTCTCCCAAAGCAACCCAAAAATTATTCCAATTTTGTTTGCGTTTTACGATTTTGTCATAATCTGTATATGAGAGTAATTGAAGATCCACTTGTTGTGGTATATAGGTATTGTTTGATTTGTCAACTTTGAAATTGTAACCTTCCACTTTGATATTGCTCGGATTAAATAAAATGCTTTTCTTGGAAAAATTCTGAACACAAATATTCATGTTATAGTATTTTCCATATTGTTTTGCCAAAAATGGTGTAATGTTAACAATGATATCTTTGAATTTTACATATGATACCGTATTGCCTTTTACAATATATCGCCCCATTTCTTTGACCGGATATCCTGCAATAAACTCATCTACATTCACATAAGAACTTGAATCTGTAGGTGTATATGTAACCCCATAGAAATTAAATGCATTGGGATTGCTTACATCCTCTATAAGGTCAAAAGATTTTCCTTCAGGTATTTTTTCAAATTCAAGAATAAATTGATGACGTTGATTTCTCCTGTCGAAAATCATGTATTTATTCTCAGCCTCGCTGTTTATAGGCATATTAATTGTAGATATCATATGATATTGTTTGGAGGAACCTTCAACTTGAATAAAAGTTTTGTCTCCAAAGTTCATCCAACTGCTTGTTTCATTCCAATTATCGGTGTCAGGAGTAGTGTAAGCCATATACACCATTGTACTTAATTCACGATTGTCAACTTGCAAAATTTCCATCTTTGAAGATGGACCTTTTTCATATTTTGCTCCTGCGTATTGAGCATGTGCGTTAACCCCAAAAAGAAAAGAGCAACACAGAATTAAATACTTAAAAAAAATATTCATAATAAAAACACATTTAATTGTTATTCTTTATACTTCTATGTAGCTATGCAGAAAGATTACTCCCTTATTTAAAATTCTTAAAATATTCCATAACCCACTCATCATAATCATTTTTATGATTATGTCTTAATTCATCAAACAGATTTCGTGCATAAAAAGGACAATGACAAAAAATACAATCCTCTTTACATAGAAGTTCTGTATATGAGCTATCCCCAAAAATGTATGGAGGAGTCAAATATCCTTTAGCTTTAGCTATGGACATCCGAACTGGATATTCTGTGCATGTTTTGTATGATTGATATTCTATCACCATACAATCCTTTGTAATTTTCACGCCATTTGGTCGAGCTGGATTTTCTGATGTATTTTCCCGTTGCTTGGTCTCATATTCAAATTGAACTTTTTTATCTTGTTCTTTGTAATATTCCAATTCTTCTTCAGTGCAGAAAATGTAATTACCCTCAGAATACTCGATAACATACCCACTCATTGTTAATATTCCAACCATTGTAGCTTGTGCAGTTTCCATTTTCGGAGAGAAATCTATTGTCTCCGAATCATCATGTCGCTTATCGGCACAATGGAAAGATCTAAAATCTGGATTATTGGTATATGGATGCATTAGATGGGGAATTATCCTGCCATTGCATGTGCAAAAGTCTTGAAGCTTAGAAATTCTCAATAAGCGTCTCATAAATAAAATATCTTTTTTGCCAACGGCTACCTTATTGGCATGATTAACAAATGGTGGGTCAGTCGTAAAACCCAGTTGCAC
>CAMQBP010000204.1 GCA_946999025.1 uncultured Prevotella sp.
ATTGAGAATCTGCGTGTGTATATGAACATCCAAAACTTGCTCACAATCACAGGATATGATGGATATGATCCCGAAATTGGTGCATCTACTTCAGACATTACTGGATATGTGTACGGATTGGACAATGGTAGATATCCATCTCCTACGACCTATTCTTTTGGCTTAAATCTTTCTTTCTAACTTAAAACCATCAACAAATGAAACTCTATAAACATATTAATTGTATAGTGTTGGCCGCTGTAATGAGTATGCTTTTAGCATCATGCAGTGATTTCCTTGACCGACCAGCTGAAGACTCGTACAGTGCTGGGACGTTCTATAAAGACGATAACCAATGCATTCAAGGTGTCAACTATTTATATAACTCTCCATGGTACGACTTTCAACGTGGTTTTATCAAGGTGGGCGAGGTTATGTCGGGTAACTATTATTGGAGTGCAAGTCCCTATATGACACTCACTGTTAACGGCACGGATGAAGACTTAGTCAACATGTCATACTCGCTATGGGCGGCTATCGGTCATGCTAACACTGTTTATAACAATCTCAAGGATGCCTCTGCCTCAGCAAAGATAAAGAACCAATGTATGGGCGAATGCCTTGCTTGGAAGGCAATGGCATATTTCTTCCTAGTACGAACATTTGGAGAGGTACCAATTGTTCATGACAACTCAACCATGCTGGCAGATGGTTCGTATAGCAATACGCAAAAAGTTGCGAAGGCTGATGTTTACGAATACATTATCATGACATTGGAGAAGGCAATGGAACTGCTTCCCAAATCCAGCTCGCCGGGTAGAATTGACTATTATTCGGCTGAAGCACTGCTGGCAAAAGTGTATTTAACAAAGAGTGGCTTGTCTGCAAACGGAAACGGGTCACGTAATGCAGAAGACCTGGAAAAGGCCGCTATGTATGCAAAGGATGTCATCACCAACAGTGGACGTAAATTGATGACGAACTATTCAGATGTCTTTAGGTTGCAAAATGCACTGAACAGCGAAGCTCTTTTCTCTTGGTTTTGGACAGCTGATACAAGTGTGTGGACTGTTCAGAATACGCTGCAAAGCGACTTGGGGATTCAGGGATTCGACGAGTTTGGCGACTGCTGGGGTGGATACAATGGTCCATCTGTAGATTTACAAGAGGCCTTTGGTGTTTCCCCTATCGACAATCCTGATGACAGAGCGAATGTAGATGTACGGCGCCAAGCAACGATGATGATGCCAGGTGACTTCTATGAATATTTCTGGACGGATAAAACTGATAACAAAGGGCGTAAAGGCTTCAATTATCTGCAGTTCCTGTATGACTCTGATAACTATGGAAGTGGCGGTCCGGGACAACTTCAGAGTGCAACAGGTGTTAACGCAGTGAAACATCTTTATGGCGATGCATACGACCACAAGACGTATGCCGTCGACGGAATATCTGCTTCCAACATGCACAGTAGTCTACCAACTCCTATTCTCCGACTATCTGATATCTATTTGGTTTATGCAGAAGCCGTCATTGGTAATAACGAAAGTACATCTAATCCCGATGCCATTGATGCATTCTATGCGGTAAGGTCTCGTGCTATCAAGTCAGCAACGCGGCCTACGAGCATCACCTGGAACGATGTATGGAAAGAGCGCCGCCTTGAATTGGCAATGGAAGGAGATCGTTGGTACGATTTCGTACGCCGCAGTTATTATGATTTGAATGGTGCTATCAGCGAATTGAAACACCAAAAGCGCAATGCTTTTTTTGGCTTGGATGCGCTTTACAAGAATTATTATTTAAGTGGGTCGTGGAGTGTAAATACTACAGATATGCGGTATGACACAGATACACAAGCTCCGAATGTAACTAAACAAACATTCACCATGCCCTATCCTACTCAAGATGTGGTTTTCAATCAACACTTGCTGGAAGATGCCATTCATGTAGATGTACGTAAAACTTATTCTTATTAACTATAAATCATGAAGTATATGAAACGTAATAGATATTTCAATGGGCTTATGTTTGCCGTCTTGTTGATGACTGGAATGAGCTTCATAGCCTGCAATGATCAACCCGACAAGTACGAGCCGACAGGAGGAACGCCTGAAATCAAGTATGTCAGACTTCCTGAAAGTGCAGACTCAATTATCCAACAAAGCTACATGGAAACGACAGTTTGCCTGGTAGGTGAAAACCTGAAAAGCATTACAAAGATGCTCTTCAATGACCAAGTAGCAGTTCTCAACACCAGCTACATCACCGACAATTACCTGTTAGTTGATATTCCAAACAAAATTCCCGCTGCGGTAACGGATAAAATCTATATGATAAATACAGCTGGTGATACAACGACATACGACTTTCATGTGATTGTTCCAGCCCCAACGGTGTCTGCTATGAACAATGAATACGCAGAACCAGGAGAGGAAGTGACGATTACAGGCGACTATTTCATTCAAGATGCTTATAAGCCCTTGGAGATATTGTTCAATGAAAGCAAGTTGGCTGTGACCGATATCAAGGAAATCAACAAAAACAGTGTCACTTTCACCATACCCGAAGGAGCTACATCAGGCCCTATCTACGTAAAAACAGTTTATGGAACCAGTCGTTCTAAGTTCCATTACAAGGACACTCGCAACATCCTCTTCGACTTTGACGGAAGTCATGGCGGACAAACAAGTGGCAATGGATGGCGTCCGGGTGTAGTGAAAACAGATGGAATTGATGGTAATTACCTATACTTCGGAGGCGTGCAAATGGCAGGCAAAGTCGGAGCAACATGGGCTGAAGATCAATTTGCTATGAACTACTGGCCCGATCCTGCTAATGGGAAGCCAGAACTCTCGTCTATACAGAGCTTTGCTGAAATGCTTGACACATGTGCCATAGGCGAAATGGCTATCAAATTTGAGTGCCGAGTTCCCACAAGTTCTCCTTGGAGTTCGTCTGCCTTACAAATCATGTTCACTGGAAACAGTGATGTGTCGGGTTCGAACCAAAATAACGGTTACTATACGAACACTAACCTACCTCGCGGATTGTGGTATCCGTGGCTGTCAACAGGATCTTATACAACGGGCGACGCATGGTCAACAGTAACCATCCCATTGTCTTCTTTCAATAAGACTCATGAAGGACAGGCTGCTGGAAGCACCATCACCAAGGACCGTATGACGGGATTGTCTTTCTTTGTGTGGCACGGAGGTGTTGACGGAACTGACTGTAATCCAGAAATATTAATTGACAACGTGCGTGTAGTACCCATCAAATAAAGTAGTAAATATGAAAGCAATTGATTTGAAAAATAATAAAATCTTCCGCAACGCAATCATAGCAGTTGCCTTGATGTGTTCGTTTACTGCATGCTCTGATGAAGTAGAGCATCATATTGCGGATGTCTCTGCACCCACGTTCGTCAGTGTAAGTCCACAAGAAAACATAAAGGCCGGACTCGATTCAATTCTGGTTACTTACGATAAAAATATTTTCTTTGCATCCGGAGATTACAATAAAATTACACTCAATGGAAAACCAGTGGAGAGTGCACATGTTATTGGCTCATCCAACACGCTCCTCGTGATGGCCAACATCAAGCGTGGAACAACCTATGAGTTGCAAATTCCAGAGGGTGTAGTTACGGGTCCTAACCGAATGCCCGTTGCTGCTGTGACCCAAACGCTGAAGGCACAAAGTCAGACTATAGCCCAACAACCTGTTAATCCTAATGCTACAACCGAGACAAAAGCTTTATATGCGAAGCTGTTAGCAAATTATGGAAAAAAGATTTATTCTGCTACAATGGCTGATGTGGCATGGAATACAAAAGAAGCAGAAAGAATTCATCAACTCACGGGTAAGTATCCAGCGATAAATGGATATGACTATATTCATCTACAATCATCCGCTCCCGGAGGTTGGATTGATTATAGTAATATCTCACCCGTGAAGGACTGGCACGATGCTGGTGGACTTGTTACTATTGGATGGCATTGGAATGTACCCGTATCCAATCCGAATGTTTCAACAGTTCCTGTGCCTCTTTACGATGGACCAGAGGTTGACATGGGCAGTTGGAGTGGTTATTTGCAACTTACTGATCAAAAATACAAGGACATTCTTGCAAATGCATCCATTGGAAGTAAACTCACTGTACAGATGAAGGATGTTCAGGGAAATGCTCAAGGTTCGTTA
>CAMQBP010000205.1 GCA_946999025.1 uncultured Prevotella sp.
CGTCGCTTTATCACACCATGATCAACCCGTCTGTTTACATGGATGTTGACAGGCAATACCGTGGCTTGGACGGCAATATTCATGTGGCTCACGACTTTGACAACTATACTATTTTCTCGCTTTGGGATACTTATCGCGCCCTGCATCCGCTGCTCAACCTGCTGAAACCCGAACGAAACACCAACATGGTGAAGTCTATGTTGGCTCATCAGCAGCAGAGTGTGCATAAGATGCTGCCCATTTGGAGCCTCATGGGCAACGAAGGATGGTGCATGACAGGCTATCACGCTGTGTCTGTTCTTGCCGATGCCATGGTGAAAGGAGCCGACATCGACTATGATGTCGCTCTCAAGGCCATGACCTCCACGGCTACATGTCACTATTTTGCGGGCATTGGCGAATACATGCAAAAGGGCTATGTACCCTACGAGCGTGACGCAACGGCGGCCTCGAACACGCTGGAATATGCATACGACGACTGGACCATCTATGCGGCAGCCAAGAAAGCTGGGAGAGAAGACATCGCTGCCGAGTATGCCAAACGTGCCTTGTACTATCGAAACACGTTCGACACAACGATTGGTTTTGCCAGTCCTCGCTATACAGACGGCACTTTTAAGAAGGATTTGGATCCGTATCAGACCTCTAACGAAGGTTTCATCGAAGGTAATTCGTGGAATTTCTCATTCCATGTGCCACAGGATGTGTATGGACTGATGAACAAGTTAGGTGGAGAAAAACAATTCTTGGTAAAGCTCAACCGTTTGTTTGCAATGGATTTGCCGGCCAAGTATTATGAACACAATGAGGATGTGACGGCAGAATGTTTGGTTGGTGGATACATTCATGGCAACGAGCCCAGTCATCACATTCCTTATCTGTATGCCTGGACCTCGGCACCTTGGAAGACACAGGAGTGGC
Source organism: uncultured Prevotella sp. (assembly GCA_946999025.1). Taxonomy (GTDB): domain Bacteria; phylum Bacteroidota; class Bacteroidia; order Bacteroidales; family Bacteroidaceae; genus Prevotella. The sequence goes on from CAMQBP010000205.1 coordinate 922, forward strand.
TTCGCACCATTATGAACAAGATGTATCGCAACGAAGTGCGCGGATTGGGCGGCAACGACGACTGTGGACAGATGTCGGCCTGGTATATCTTCTCATCCATGGGCTTTTATCCTGTATGCCCTGGGACTGATGAGTATGTGCTGGGGGCTCCTTACCTGCCCTATATGAAGGTAACGATGCCAACGGGTAAGGCCATGATTGTTAAGGCTCTGAAGGTGAACGATCGCAATCGGTATGTTCAACGGGTAAGACTGAATGGCAAACCGTACACCAAACTGTACATCACCCATGCCGACTTGCTGAAGGGAGGCGTGTTGGAATTTGACATGGGGAGCAAACCTAATAAGAAAAGAGGATTGGCAAAGACGGACAAGCCGTATTCAATGACCAATGGAAATTAAAGTTCAATATCAATCAACATTAAGAAACTAAACGATTATGAAGAAGAACGTATGGGTAATAGCGGCTGCTATGGTGAGCGGAATGCTGCTCATCTCGTGTGGAATATCAAAGAAAATGGCAGGCGTGTCCCGCTATACAGACGACCAATGGAACACCCATTTGGGCAGAATAGATTTTGAAGATCAGGACAAAGGTAGCGATGGATCGCGCATTTATCATGCCATCATACCCAATCCCGATGCGTACATCCGTCAGGTAACGGCCACCGTGATGCGCACGTTGTATTTCAAACCATCTGACAGCATCCCCGCTTGTAAGCGTTTGCAGTATATTATTCGCGACGATAAGGGAATCTCTGCCAAGGGTGGTGGGAATGGATTTGTGGACATCTTCTATAGCACGCGACACATCAAGCGTTCGTTTGCCAACAATGACACGGCGAAGGTTCTTTTTGAAACGCGAGGCGTATTGTTGCACGAGTTGACGCATGCCTTTCAATTAGAGCCGCAAGGCATTGGTGGTTACGGTGATAATAAGATGGTATGGTCGTTCATAGAGGGAATGGCCGATGCCGTTCGTGTGGCCAATGGCGGGTTCCATGGTGAGCAAGATCGACCGAAAGGTGGAAATTATATGGATGGTTATCGCACCACGGGCTACTTCCAGAACTGGGTGAAGGACCATAAGGATAAGGATTTTATTCGTAAGATGAATCGTTCAACCCTGGAGGTTGTGCCATGGTCTTGGGATGGTGCCGTGAAATATGCACTGGGCAAGAAGTATGGTATTGACACCCTTTGGCACGAATATCAGGTTGCCATTGGCGATATCAAGGCTCATTAAATCTCCATCAATACCACCTCCTGCCCGTTGAAGGGTGGTAGGAAATAAATATGTAAGCAGAAATGAAAATCAAATATATCATTCTTTTCCTGTTCGTGGCCATGCAGCGTGTGGCTGTGTGTGCATCGCAAAATCGACCCAAGCAAATGGATAAGCCAGCCATCGCTTATGTTAATCCTTTTGTGGGCACCGATGGTTATGGCAATGTTTACCCTGGTGCGCAGATTCCTTTCGGGGGTATTCAAATCAGTCCCGATACGGATGAACATTTTTACGACTGCGCTTCGGGTTATAAATGGAACCGAAACTCTATCCAGGGATTCTCGTTGACACACCTCAGTGGTACGGGAATCCCCGACCTGGGTGACTTTCTCTTCATGCCAGGCACAGGTAAAATATTGCTTGATCCAGGTAGTGATGATGCACCGGACAGCGGTTATCGCAGTCGTTTTTCGCATGATGACGAGCAGGCGACACCGGGTTATTACTATGTGAACTTGAAAGATTATGGTGTCAAGGCTGAGATGACGGCGGGAGAGCGTAGTGGTATTTTCCGATTTACTTATCCGAAGACCGATTCAGCCTTTGTGCTGATTGATTTGAACCATACGCTTTGGCAGAAATGTGTGTGGTCGAACATCCGCGTTGAAGACGATCATACCCTTACAGGATACAAACTTGTCAAGGGATGGGGACCCGAGAGGCACATCTATTTTAGAGCCGAATTCTCGCATCCGTTCCGTCATTTCGTGATTTATCAAGATAAAAAGCCTGTGATTTACAACACAAGTCGTTTTAGAAGTAACCGAGAAGCGTGGGGACCCAACATCATGTTAACGGCAACATTCAATACACATGATAATGCTGTGGTAACGGTGAAGACCAGTATTTCTTCCACTTCGACCGATGGTGCCAAGCTGAATATGCAGGAATTGCAAGGCCATACTTTCGATAGCCTCAAGCAGTTGGCCGAACAAAAGTGGCAGAAAGAACTGTCAAAGTACGAGGTTACCGGCAGTGAACAGCAGAAACGCACCTTCTATACCTCGGCTTATCATGCAGCATTATGCCCATTTACGTATGATGATGCTGATGGTAGGTTCAGCGGTCTGGATAAGAACATCGAGCAGGCGCATGGGTTTACCAACCGAACCGAATTCTCTCTTTGGGACACTTATCGGGCCTGGCACCCTTTGATGAACCTGATTCACCACGACATTCAGGCCGATATCGCTAATTCCATGCTGGCTCATTATGACAAGAGCGTGGAGAAAATGTTGCCATTTTGGTCGTTTGGCAGTAACGAAACTTGGTGTATGATTGGCTATCACGCCGCTGCGGTGCTGGCAGACATGATTTGCAAGGAGGTGAAAGGCTTCGACTACGAGCGAGTTTTCGAGGCTATGGTGCGAACAGCCATGAACCCTAACTACGATGGGTTGCCCGACTATCGATCCAAAGGCTATGTGCCATTCGACAAAGAGAATGAATCTGTCTCCAAAACACTGGAGTATGCGTTCGATGATTATGCCATTGCGCAAGCCGCAAAGAAGCTGGGAAAGACCAAAGAATATACCTATTTTCTGAACAGGGCATTGAGTTATCAGAATCTTTTCGACCACCAAACCAAGTATATGCGTGGCAAAGACGCCAGTGGAGCATGGCGATCGCCTTTCTCACCCATTGCTTATCAAGGACCAGGGTCGGTCAATGGATGGGGTGATATCACCGAAGGTTTCACCGTACAGTATCATTGGACGGTTCCACAGGATGTCCAAGGGCTGATGAACCTCATGGGAAAAGACAAGTTCCGTGAGCGTTTGGATTCGTTGTTTACCTACGATTTGCCAGATGATATACCCGGTGCGCACGACATTCAGGGACGAATAGGCGCTTATTGGCATGGCAATGAACCTTGTCATCATGTGGCTTATCTGTACAATTACTTAGGCGAAGGTTGGAAAGGGCAGAAGATTGTCAGGGAAGTTGTTGACCGCTTCTAT
>CAMQBP010000206.1 GCA_946999025.1 uncultured Prevotella sp.
AGTGTGCATTCGGACACATGCAGCGCAAGTAACAAGAGTTATTAACCCTTAAATCTATAAATTAGCAGACCCTAATTAATCATACTATCAAAGAACTCTTTGGCTGGCAGAGGAAAGCTGCGTAGCCATTATCTCAAATTTTAACGAACTGTTGTTGTATATCAAACGAATGTGATTTAATTTTATGTTAAACAACCAAAGACAAAATAATATAATTTGTTGTATACTAAAAGATTATAAGTTATTCAGTAAACACTAATCACTCCTATCTATGACAAGAATTCTACCACAGATTCACTATAGTCATCCTGAAGAGACCGATCTTTCAAATGGCAGCACATCTGCAGTACAAGAAGGCATAAATGTGTCTTGTGTTGCAATGATAGACCAACCCATTCGCCCAACTTTACCAGAACAACTTCCACCGATGGACTTCCATGAAGGTATGTGAGTTTCTGAATATTACACCGGGATATCTTTATACTCTATGCCGCAAAGGAAAGATTTCTTATAGCAAGCCTTCGGGCAGTAAACTCCGCTTTGAACGTGCCAAAATCATGGAATTGCCAACTGATTTCTTGACACTCTGTCCTCCGCGACCACGCTATTGAAACCATATAATCATATATAAATGCTGCGAAGCACCATCTTTTTGTTCATTAGACACGATTAAACTCAAAATTAGTCTCTTGTTGCGATGATGAGGGACTTTTTTGTGTTCCAGCGAAAGAAAATCATCATTTATTCACTCAAATTTTGAAAAAAATGAGAAAAGTGACGATTATTATATAACATGCCACACCAAATGGTACATGTTGAATTTAACTTTGCAAACGAAAACAAAATCATGTGTAATATGGAAAAGAAGATTTTGATTAAGGACATCAAGACCGCAGCAGCTAAACTGAAGGATGGTAAGTTGAAGACATACAAGACAATCCAGCCTGCTTTGGAACGTATAGTAAAAAAACTTAATCTCGCCAGCACTGACGAGGCAATGATGTTTGTGGCAGTATTCGACCGCCACTGTGATGAGCGTACCTCAGACATCAGTGACCTGGCCAACTATTTCAACTGTTCCTCTCTTGCTGTGATGGAGTATCAAGGTTGTCTGGAAGGTATGGCCGATAAAGGCATCCTCAGGCATGACAACGAGGACGAGTTCCGCATGCAGAAGATGGCATTTGCCATTCCTGATGCGCTCTTTGAGGATATCGTAGGTGGCCGTGAGATTAGAAAGAATCTTGTTGGACAAAAAGAATATACCGCATTCGACTTTATCAATGCCGTACATAATATAATAGAAGCACGTCGCTCTAATTCTATCAGTACATCAAAACTTCTCACTCTCGTGGAGAATCTCGAGAAGAAACATTCCGAGATTGATTTTGTAAAGACAATTATGTCTTTAGAAAGTGTCGTAGACAATAGAACTATTCTATACGAGTCGTGTAAGGACTTTATAGACAATTTTGAGCGAGGTGCAAGCGGAATCGGCTGCACACTCGACGATATTTTTGAAAAGCCAGAGGTGAAGGCTCGTCAAAGGAAGGAACTCATAGAAAGCACGCATCCGCTGGTAGAAGAGGGACTCATTGAGATACATGACAAAGACGAGATGGCTGTAACAAAGAAAACACTTACCATACTTTTCGGTGAATTGGCCAACTCATTCAAAAAGTCGATGCAAGCAAAAGATGTATATGAGTTTGTCCAGAATATAGCTACACTGGCCAGCGACCTTGATGATGCTGATACTTATGGCAAGCTTACATTCTACAAGAAACTCCAAGTAATGGAAGATGAAAATCCTCGCCTGGAGTTTATTACCAAACTTAAGAATAGTGTTCCCGACTTCGACTTCCGTCTGATTTTCTACATGGTGGCTAATGAGCTTGTGAGAGGTGACACTTATCGCTTGCGTGAGATTGGTGACCTGTTCACCAAAAGCCAAGAAATGCATATCATGCGCGATTTCAAGGAAGAGCGTACAATTCTGCAGACACGCAAGTTAGTTGAACTTTCCTCTGACAGCATGTTCGGGTATTCAGAACTCGGTCTTACCGACAAAGGCAAGGAACTGTTCTTGGGCGAAGACGCCGATTTGTTTATTGAGAGCGTGTCGGGCAGAGACATTATCAAGCACACTGATGTGCAGGAGAAGAAACTCTTCTTCACTCACGACCTCGACCGACAGCTCAACAGAGTGGCAGAAAGTCTGAATGAGAAGAATTACCATGACATGTGCACCCGACTCAAGGAGAAACATCTTCCCACTGGTGTGGCTGCTCTGCTTTATGGGCACCCTGGCACCGGTAAGACAGAAACCGTGATGCAGATAGCCCGACAGACAGGCCGCGACATCATGCACGTTGATATCTCCAGCACCAAGTCGTGCTGGTTTGGCGAGAGTGAGAAACTCATCAAGGGCGTGTTTGAGAAATACCGCTCGCTTTGCAAGAAGAGCAAGGTGAAGCCTATCCTTCTTTTCAACGAAGCAGACGGCGTGTTCGGCAAACGTAAAGACAGCAATAGCAGCAACGTGGCCCAGACGGAGAATGCCATCCAGAACATCATCCTGGAGGAAATGGAGAAGCTCGACGGGATACTCATCGCCACTACCAATCTCGCCGACAATTTCGACAAAGCTTTTGAACGCAGGTTCCTGTTCAAAATTCACTTCGATAAGCCTACACTAGAAGCTAAGACGAACATCTGGCTTAACAAGCTTCCATCTTTGGACAAGCTGAATGCAGAACGGCTCGCAGAGCAATTCGACTTCAGCGGCGGCGAGATAGACAACATTGCCCGCAAGGCTACCATGGACGAGATTGTTGGTGGCATTGCTCCATCGTATGAGAGTCTGCTCACCCTCTGCAAGGAGGAAAAGATCGGCAAAAGCAAAAGTAGCAGAGTCGGATTTGTATGAAAAGAGATTACAATGGATAGAGAACGTCAAATTCAGAACAGGCAGCATTATAACAGGGAAATATTGGAACGATTGTCGACGATCATAGAACAATACCCCGAACAGCGTTTCGGGCAGCTGATAGCCAACTATATCTTCCCTGATTATCAAAAGCGAGACATATTCTACGAGGAATCGTATGAAACTTTGCAGAAAACCAATAAATTTATCGAAGGTGCAACGCAGAGTGAGACAAGTGATCGGTAATTTTGCACGAGAAATAACTAATAAAGAGGTCAGCGTATGGACATGCAGCATGTAAAAGAGATATTCAAAGATCCTGTTATTCGTGATTTGGAAATAAGTATTCTTCACCACTGGATGGATCAAGAGCACAGGAAGTACAACAGAACTACGGAAAAAGAATGCATCAAGACCTTGCTAAAAATCCGCAAGAAGGTATTGGATCGCATGTTCGTGATGAATGAAGAGAGCAAACAATTACTTGCTGAGTTCAACGATGCAATGTCTGACGCTGTGTTGAGAGCTGCCAGTCAGGCGGAACAGGTGCGTAGGCATAATCAGGATTTGCTAGGCGAGGACATCGAGGTGGTGTCGAAATGTTTTCTTGACTATGGCTATCCGCAGTCGCATCCTGTCCAGACCATTCGCTCGAAGAAGATTTGGGCTATCCTGAATGGCACAATCGACAACTACTGTCCTTACCACGATGATGGAGTCATCATGGGTGGCTATACGGCAGATGGCACAGCTGACGTATATGACCAAGCGCCGAAAAACAACATATTGTACCTGCAAAAGGAGATTGACAACTGGAATGAAGGACTGGATTCGGAACTGACCAAGGACATGCATCTTACTTTTCAGTTCCACAATCTCTATGACCACACCCACTTCTCCATCTTCGACCTCCTTTGGGTAAGGAACTTCGAGGTCGAGACTACCATGGAGCATGACTGGTCTATTGGCAAAGGAAGTGATGACGACGAACTCGACTGGAATAAGTGTGATTATTATGACGATTAAAAATAATTGATAGAAAATGACTTACAGAGAATTATTATATAGTGTGACATTTGAGGATATTATCCCTTTTTTGAAACACTACCATCATACAGAAAGGTTGTTTGACCACAAACAGCATTATGATATATTGAAGCTCCTTACTCCGGTAGAAACTAATAAAGAAGACGAGGAATACAAGACCATCAAAATAGAAA
>CAMQBP010000207.1 GCA_946999025.1 uncultured Prevotella sp.
ATTTGATGGATAGTTGCAAATGTAGTTGTTTTCAATGGAATGAACAAATTTTGTCTTATAAAAATTCTTCTTAGCTATTCCGTGGAGTGAACCAAACTCCACTTGAGGTCTTTTTATTTAATTAGCATACTTAGTTGCATTTTGATGTTGAATCTATTATCAGCCATTTTCTTTGTATTCTTTTTGGCATCCATCAGAAAAAGTTTACCTTTGTATTGATAAATATTGACTTGTATGACTTATAGTATCGAAAAGGTTACCACACTCATAGGTGCGCGGCGTTATGGAACGAAAAATGCACAGATAGGCTTTATCTTGACAGACAGTCGATCGCTCTGTTTTCCCGAAGAAACTTTATTTTTTGCTTTGGTGACCGATCGTAACAATGGTCATCATTATATTCCGGAACTCTATCAGCGTGGTGTACGCAACTTTGTGGTTTCGGCTGTGCCAGTTGGCTACGACAAACTTTATTCCGAAGCCAACTTTCTCAAGGTGGTTGACACGCGCAAGGCTCTGCAAAGGCTTGCGGAACGGCGTCGCGATGAGTTTGACATTCCCATCGTCGGCATCACGGGTTCCAATGGAAAAACTATGGTGAAAGAGTGGTTGTATCAGCTTCTTTCACCGCAATTTTATGTCACCCGATCGCCTCGCAGCTATAATTCACAGATTGGTGTGCCTCTGTCGGTTTGGTTGATGAATGAACAAACGCAGGTTGGCGTGTTCGAAGCAGGAATCAGCAAGCCTGGGGAGATGAGTGCTTTGCGTGACATCATACAACCCACCATTGCCGTTTTGACCAACCTTGGCGACGCGCATCAGGAGAATTTCGGACTCATCGAGGATAAATGTCGTGAAAAACTCATCCTCTTCCACGATGCCGAAACCCTGGTTTATCCAGCTGACGATGAAATTATCAGCAAGGTCATCACAGAATACGACTATCCTGGTGAACGACTTTATTGGTCGATGAAGGACAAAGAGGCACCGTTCTTTGTGAAATTTGTCGAGAAGAAAGAAACCATGACGACCGTCACCTATATATATAAAGGTAAGGAAGATTGGTATTCGCTGCCGTTCATCGATGAGGCTTCTGTGGTCAATTCCATTGTCTGCGCCATCGTGTCATTACACTTGGGGGTAACTCCAGACGTACTGGATCAACGCATGCAACAACTGGAACCTGTAGCCATGCGCCTTGAGGTGAAAGAGGGGCAGCATGGGTGTACGCTCATCAACGACTCGTACAACTCGGACATCAATTCATTGGACATCGCACTCGACTTCATGAACCGTCGCCCTGACCATCAAGGGCGTAGCCGAACGTTGGTTTTGAGTGACATTGATCAGAGCGGACGAGAGGCATCCGAACTATACGGAGAGGTTTCCAACTTAGCCGTAAAGCGTGGTGTGACCAAGTTGATTGGCATTGGCCCGCAGCTTACCGAGCAGCAAGATGTCATCAAAGTGACGCAGAAGTATTTCTTTCCAACGGTAGAAGCTTTTATCAAGAGTGGCGTGTTCCAGGCGCTGCGCAATGAGGTAATCTTACTGAAGGGTGCCCGCAGATTTGGATTTGACAAGCTTAGCGAGTTGCTTGAGCAGAAAGTGCATGAGACAATCCTTGAGGTGAACCTCAATGCGGTGGTCGATAACTTGAATCATTATCGCTCGTTCTTAAAGCAGTCCACGAAGTTGGTCTGCATGATCAAGGCAGATGCTTACGGCGCGGGTGCGGTAGAGATTGCCAAGACGCTGCAAGACCACCGTGTGGATTATTTAGCTGTAGCGGTTGCCGATGAGGGTGTGACGCTCAGAAAGAATGGCATCACGGCCAATATCATGGTGATGAACCCCGAAATGAGTTCGTTTAAGACGCTTTTCGATTACGACTTGGAACCTGAAGTGTACTCTTTTCGCTTACTGGAAGCACTCATCAAGGCTGCCGAGAAAGAGGGTATCACCGACTATCCTGTTCATATCAAGCTGGATACGGGCATGCATCGGCTTGGATTTGATCCCAATAATGACATGGAGCGGTTGATAGAACGGTTGAAACATCAAGATGCCATCATTCCTCGTTCGGTGTTTTCGCATTTCGTTGGGTCGGATAGCGATGACTTTGACGACTTCTCCGCACAGCAGTTTGCATTGTTTGATAAGGCAAGTAAACAGTTGCAAGCCGCTTTTCAACACAAGATTTTGCGTCACATAGACAACTCTGCCGGTATTGAACATTTCCCCGAGCGGCAGCTGGATATGTGCAGGTTGGGCTTAGGACTATATGGCATCGACCCTCGAAACAACCAAGTGATCAATCACGTCAGTACTTTAAAAACCACGATTTTGCAAATGCGCATGGTAAAAGCTGGCGATACGGTAGGTTATAGCCGAAAGGGAAAGATAGAACATGACAGCATAATCGCAGCCATTCCAATCGGTTATGCCGATGGATTGAACCGTCGTTTGGGCAATCGACATGGCTATTGTTTGGTCAATGGGCAACGTGCTCACTATGTGGGTAACATTTGTATGGATGTGGCCATGATCGACGTGACGGGAATTGATTGCAAGGAGGGCGACCAAGTAGAGATTTTTGGCAACCATCTGCCTGTGACCGTACTCTCAGACACGCTCGAAACCATCCCTTACGAGGTGCTTACGGGAGTGAGCAACAGGGTGAAGCGGGTGTATTATCAAGATTGATGAATAAGTTATGAATAAGTTGAAGTCAAGGATGGCTTCAACTTTTTACGATAGGATAAGAGAAATGAAGCCACGAACACGCTGTGTTTAAAGTTCTTCGTTTCTCTTGTCCTGTTTGTTAAGTCGATTATCACTGCTGCGTCAGAGGCCACCGTCATGTACGGATGGCCACTCATTCTCAATTCTTCGGCGATGGCTTTTCCGTGGCCGAATAGTTGATACGCAGGGCGTTAGCCTTTCTTAGTGCCAGCTTCACCTCGTTTAATGTGCTCATGCGCACTTGTCTATCGGCTTTAATAGATACCGTCATTTGCTGTAAGTCTTCGGGTGACATGCGATGACGCTCCTCGGTGATGTAGTCCACAAGGTCATCAGCTGTGACAAACTTGTCATTCAATTGGATGCGGACATTTCTTTCATTGGCCGTCACTTGAGTAGAGATGGGAACGCCAACGTAGACATACGACACGGCCGACTTCTTGGTCAGTCGCGTCAATTCTGTTCCTTGCGGCACACGATACTTCACCTTGAGCGTCACCTCACGCATGTGAGTGACAATCATGAAAAAAAACAGCACCGTGAAAATCAAGTCGGGTAGGGATGCCGTGTTCAGGTTCGGCACAAAACGTTGTCGCTTTCTGAAGCTAATCATCGGGTGGCTCCTTCCTGATTTGTCTGGTATGTCTCTGCAATCCGTTGCGGACACTGTTCCAAGATGACATTTCGTTGAGCCTCGTTGCATGTTTCGAGTGCTTGTCCGTATCGTTGTCGAGCCAGATGATTGCGCACGTTTTTATAGGCAGCCATCAGCTCGTTTTGTAGATTGAAGTAGGTTTCGTATGCCGACTCGGGTGATGCGCTTACCGATATGAGATGCTCTTTGCCCACTCTTGTGATGAATTCCTCCGTCTTGATGCGCAATTCGTCCATGTTGATGGGCTGTCCATTGAGCAGTAACGCATTGCCTTCCGTTATTTTCAGCTCCATCAGTTTGCCCTTGTCTACCAAGCTCTCTTGTTCAATCTTTTCCTGCTGTGCCGGTGGCAACTGCCTGCGCAGTCCTTTATCCACGTCCATGGAGGTGGTTACCAAGAAGAATATCAGCAGCATAAACGAGATGTCGGCCGTTGAGGTAGTGTTCAGTCCTGGGATGTCATGTCTTCTTTTTCTAATCAGCATGTTCTCTTTTTTGCTTACGATAATATCTTGTCATACCGAAGGCCACGGCCAAGGTAGCCGCTACCAACAGGAGGATGGAGGTGTTAATGAACTGGTCGGCCATACGAAGGAGCATGCCATCTGTGAAACTCTTTCCGTTGGTCATCAGAGGTTGTGTTGAACCTAATGCGAATGTCAGGACGAAGACCATCAGCGTTCCACCCGCCACACAGCGGCTAATTAATGACGTGGGTATGCCATT
>CAMQBP010000208.1 GCA_946999025.1 uncultured Prevotella sp.
TGTGGCTTGGGCTTCACTTTCAGGTTGCCCTTCTCGTCAAACAAACCGTAGGTGGTGCGCAGCACCTTAAACTCCGTGCGGCGGTTCAGCTGGTTGCATATCTCTTGTTTTTCGGGGTCCAACTTCTTGATGAACGCTTCTGTCAGCACGTCGTCTTCTTTCAGCCAAGGGTAACGCTCAGTCAGCTTCTTGCGAACCACCTTCGGCTTCTCCTTCCCATAGCCCACGGGCGACAGGCGGTCTTTGGCAATGCCACCTGCAATGAGGTATTGCACCACCGACTCGGCGCGTCGCTGCGCCAACTGCTTGTTGTATTCCTTCGAACCTTTGTAGTCGCAGTGTGCGCTCAGCTCGATGGTCACGTTGCCATTTTCCTTGAGCAGTTTCACCAGCTCGTCTAGTGCCTGTTTTGATTCGGGACGCAGGGTGGCCTTGTCAAAATCGTAGAAGATGTTGTCTATCAGCACCGGAACGGTGATGGAGGCCAGCGGGAATTGCAGGGTGTATTCTTTCGATTCGTCCACCTTGCCCACGCGCAATTCTTCGGTATGGTTCAAAAATCCCTTGCAAGTGGCCAACAGCAGATAGTCGACATCGGGCTTGATGACGTAGGTAAACGACCCTTCGCTGGTCACGCTCAGTGTCTTGTTGGTGCCGTCGCTGCCCACGATGCGCACCTGTGCGGCCGGCAGTTCGTAGCCATCCATCTCGTACACCCATCCCTTGATGGTCTGTACAATCTCTGGATTCTCAAATCGGTAGATATGATCCCAGCCCCGTGCGTCGCCTCGGTTGGATGAGAAGAATCCTCGGTTGTGCGCCCCCTCGAACGTCATACCGAAGTCGTCGCCCTGCGAGTTGAGTGGATAGCCAGGATGGAATAGGCGATAGGCCGATGCCTCTCCGCGCTTCGTTGAATCTTGCCGCCCCACTTGTTCGGCGGAGGCGTTGGGTAGGGCGATGTAAATGTCCAGTCCGCCCAATCCTGGATGGCCGTCGCTCGAGAAATATAGGTCGCCATTAGGGCGGAAGGTAGGGAACATCTCGTTGCCCGGTGTGTTGATAGGTGCCCCGAGGTTCTCCACACCACCCAGTCCGGCCGGTGTGATGCGCACGCGCCAGATGTCCATTCCGCCCATTCCGCCCGGCATGTCCGAGACGAAGTAGAGCCACTGTCCGTCGGGCGAGATGGCCGGATGGGCGTAGCTTGAGAGCGTGTCGCGGGTGATTTCCAAATTGTTGGCCTTGCCCCAAGCCGCATCCGCTCTACTGGATGTCACAATCTTAGCATAGCGGGGGTTGGTGGCGTCGGTAACACATTGGGTGAGGTACATCTCCCGTCCATCGGGACTAAAGGCGCACGCTCCCTCCTCGGCATCGGTGTTCAGTCCGCCCTGCACGGGCTCGGGCTTGCCCCAGTTGCCTTTGTCATCCTTGACAGATACAAAGATGTCGGCGGGCTTGCACCCTGTGATGCCGCTCAACTCGTTACCTGTGGCCTCGTTGCGGGTCGAGGTGAAATACAGTTGGTCGTGGTCGTCGCCCAGGAGCATGGGCGAATAGTCGGCGCGTCGCGAGTTCAGCACGTTCATCTTCTTCACCGTGTACCGGCTGCCCGCCTCCTTCCATCCACTGGCGCGCTGTGCCGAGAGCAGTCCTGTGCGGGCCAACTCATGGTCGGGCATCGAGTCGAGTACCAACTGGTATTCGTTGGCCGCCTGTTTGTAGTCGCCGTGCCGGAGCAGTTGGCGAGCCAAACCCAGGTGCGTCATGATGTCGTCTTGCCGGTACCTGATAACGTTGCGGTAGGCGGCAATGGCTTGCGGTGTGGCGTTCAGTCGGTCATAGCACAGAGCCATTCGCTTGGCACGCTGGCCGCGGGTGTCTCTTTCCTTGGGCGGTGTCTTGCGATAGGCCTGCTTAAACTGGTTGGCTGCGTCGTGATACTCGCCAATGGCCAGAAACTGTTCGCCCTTCTTCATGTTTCGTTCCGCGCCACAGCCGGCCAGCAGTAGTGTGATGAGGATGAGCAACGTAAGATTGTATCGATTGTGCATGCGTGATGTCTACATTTATATATATGGTATGACAACGCTAATATCGTTGCTTTTATTGCCCCGCTTCCCTGTTTGCTGTCAGTTTTACATGGTGTTATCATTCAACAACAAAATCCTTCAACGAAAGAGGTGTGAATCCATGCGAGACATTCTTACGCAGATTTCGCAGATAGCGCAGAATTGAAATGACGAGAGAGGTGCGGTGCCTTTACTTAGTCGGCGCGTCTGATGCACCTAATTGCGGGTGACTGTTGTCGCGCAGCACGTCGTTCACGATGGTGGTGATCTGCGTTTTCAGTTCGTTGACAAACTGGGCGGCATCGTATTTTTGGTGTTCGATGTCGCGCAATTTCTTCTCCCAGATGCCCGTCAGCTCGCAGCTCGTTAGCAGTTTCTCCTTGATGATGTCAATGAGTTGTATTCCAAGGGGCGTCGCTACGATGCGTTTGCGTTCGCGCTGGATGTAATGACGCTTAAATAGTGTTTCGATGATGCTGGCGCGTGACGAGGGCCGACCTATGCCGTTTTCCTTCAAGGCGGCGCGCAGCTCCTCATCGTCAACAAACTTTCCCGCCGTCTCCATGGCGCGCAGCAGGGTGGCCTCGGTGTAGTATTTCGGTGGGGTGGTTTGCTTCTCGGTCAGGGTGGGGATGTGTGTTCCGCTCTCGCCCTTCGTGAAGGTGGGCAGGGTGCGCTCCTCCTCTGCAGCCTTCTCATCAGCATCGTCGTCCTCTTGCTGGTTCTTGGCGTACACGTTCCTCCATCCCGGAGCCAATATCTCTTTGCCGCTTGCCTTGAACTCGATGTCCTTCACCTTTCCCATGACGGTGGTGGTGGCGAACTTGCAATCGTCGTAGAACACGGCGATGAAGCGTCGGGCGATGAGGTCGAACACGTTTTCTTCCATGTTCGACAGTCCCATGGGCGGCACGCCGGTGGGGATGATGGCGTGGTGGTCGGTTACTTTTGAGGAGTCGAACACCTTTTTCGATTTCTTCAGCGGCTTTCCGCCCAACGGTTTGATGAGTTCGGCATACACCGTCTTGCTTTGTATCTTTGTCTGATAAAGTCCGTTCATGGTTTGCGGACATTTGGGATAGATGTCGTCCGAAAGATACTGGGTGTCCACACGCGGATAAGTGGTGTATTTCTTCTCGTATAAACTTTGAATCAGGTTGAGCGTCATCTCGGCCGAATAGCCGAACTTCTTGTTGCAGTCTACCTGCAACGAGGTGAGGTCGTAGAGCTTCGGCGGTGCTTCCGTGCCCTTTTTCTTTTGCACGTCGGTCACGGTAAACGGTTCACCCTCAATGGTCTTAAAGGCGGCCTCGCCATCCTCTTTCTTGTCAAAGCGGCCTTTGGTGGCGGTAAACGTGGTGTCGCGGTAGATGGTAGCCAGCACCCAATACGTCTCGGGCTTGAAGTTGTCTATCTCTTTTTGCCTGCTCACGATGAGTGCCAAGGTGGGTGTCTGCACCCGCCCTATGCTCAGCACCTGTCGGTTGCGTCCGTATTTCAGGGTGTACAGGCGCGTGGCGTTCATGCCCAATATCCAGTCGCCGATGGCACGTGACAACCCAGCCAGATACAGCGGCTCGTAGACCGATTGCTCTTTTAGCTTGTTGAATCCCTCGCGAATGGCCTCGTCGGTCATCGAACTAATCCACAACCGCTTCACTGGGCATTTGGCTTGTGCCTTCTGCATCACCCACCGCTGAATCAGCTCACCCTCTTGTCCCGCGTCACCACAGTTGATGATGCTGTCGGCATGCTGCATCAGTTGTTCGATGACGGCAAACTGTCGTTTGATGCCCTCGTCGTCGATGAGCTTGATGCCGAAGCGTGGCGGCAACATGGGCAGGGCGGCCAAACTCCAGTGTTTCCAGTTGTCGTAGTAGTCGTTGGGCTCTTTCAGACAACACAGGTGTCCGAAGGTCCACGTCACCTGGTAGCCATTGCCCTCCATATAACCGTTTTTCGAGCTATGGGCGCCGATGATGCGTGCGATGTCTTTGGCCACGCTGGGTTTCTCTGCTATGCAAACAATCATTGTCAGT
>CAMQBP010000209.1 GCA_946999025.1 uncultured Prevotella sp.
TCCATAACGCCGCGCACCTATGAGTGTGGTAACCTTTTCGATACTATAAGTCATAAAAGTCAATGTTTATCAATACAAAGGTAACCTTTTTCTGATGGATGCCAAAAGAAAATAAAGAAATTGCACAATTGGTTCATTTGCATCGACTGGTCTACTTGCACTCTCTCTTCCTCCACAATATAGAGCTTTCTCTTTTCTTCGTGGTTTTAAAGATGAAAAATGGGCAAACCATGAAAAGTCTCTCTATGCTCGATGTCAAAGAGAAACCAACAGTTCTCGGATAGTTACAAACAACGCACAAGCCAGTCAAATCAAAAATCCCGATTGGTCTGCTATGCGACCAATCGGGAATACATATAGATTTGCTTTACAGTGCAATTATATATCTAAAAAATTCTCTGAACATTGACGGGAAACACTCAAAAGCGCACCGCACACTATGCTATTCAGCAGCCTCTTCAGCGTTTTCAGCTGCTGGGGCTTCTGCCTCTTCTGTTACTTCAGGTTCTGCAACAGGTGCTTCTGCCTTTGCTGGCTCTTCAGCAGGTTCTGCAACCTTCTTCGTTTCAGCTGCCGGCTCTTCCTTTGGTGCGTTTTCAGCTATTACTTTCACAGGAACCTTCACTTCTACTTCCTTGTGGAAGTGAATGATAGCCTCATAGTCACCTACCTTCTTGACGTCACGCATGGTGACAATCTTGCGGTCGATGTCAAAGCCTTTCTTTGCCAACTCTTCAGCCACGGTAGCAGCGGTAACCGAACCATAGGTAACACCAGAAGCAGAAACCTTGGCCAGTATTTCCAAAGCTACATTTTCCAATGCGGCAGCCTTCTTCTCAGCCTCGGCCTTCAAAGCGGCCAGCTTGTGAGCCTGCTGTCTCATGTCCTCTGCAAGGACCTTCTTAGCCGATTCTGATGCGATGACAGCCTTGCCGGTCGGAATCAAATAGTTACGTCCGTAACCTTTCTTCACGTTCACGATATCGTTCTTGTATCCAAGACCGATGATATCTTCTTTCAGTATAATCTCCATTCTGTTTCCTCCTCCTTAATTATTTCATCAAATCGGTTACGTAAGGAAGCAGTGCAATCTGGCGGGCACGCTTAACAGCCTGTGCCACACGACGTTGATACTTCAAAGATGTTCCAGTAATACGACGTGGCAGGATTTTACCTTGCTCGTTCAAGAATTTCTTGAGGAACTCAGGATCCTTGTAGTCGATGTATTTGATACCGCTCTTCTTGAAACGGCAATACTTTTTCTTCTTGATGTCCACTGAAGGTGGAGTCAAATAACGAATTTCTGATTTATTCTGCTCTGCCATGATTATGCCTCCTTCTTGTTTGCATACTTCTGCTTTCTCTTCAAAGCATACTCTGCAGCATACTTGTCGAGCTTAACAGTCATATAACGAATTACTTTCTCGTCGCGGCGGAAGCCGGTTTCGAGCGTTTCTACCAATGTGGGCTCACCCTTGAACTCAAACAGGCAATAGAAGCCAGAGTTCTTCTTCTGAATTTGGTAAGCCAGTTTCTTCATGCCCCAGGCCTCTTCATTCAGAATCTCAGCACCATTGTCGGTGAGCAGCTTCTTGAATTTAGCGACCGTTTCCTTCATCTGTTCATCAGACAAAACGGGAGTCAAAATGAAAACGGTTTCGTATTGATTCATACTACTTTAAAAATTGATGATTAATTATAATTTTGCAAATTGCGGTGCAAAGGTACCGTTTTTTTGCTAATCTGCCAAATAATTTTCGTACTTTTGTCAGCAAATAAACTCACCGATGAAAAATAAGCTATCGCCCTCTACGGCCCTCTACAGCGTATACCTTGGCGTGTTCCTCCTCGTGCTCAGCCACGTTACGGGTTGGAACAGGGTAAACGGTTTATTGCTCACGGCTCTATTGCTCATCGTTCTGGGCATCATCGGCTACGTTCTCATACAGCGGCATCAAGACAAATATTAATCTTGTTGCAGCTTGTTTTTTCGCATCTCAAACAGCACTCCACCCACCTTGTTTCCAGGCACCTTTCCAAACACATAGAGATTGACTGCCAAACCCAATGACATTACCTGCCAATCTCTTTGACTTTGGACACCAATCTCGTTGACTTTTGGACACCTAAGTCATGCAAAACGCAATTGGCTATGAGCCAAACGATTAGACGGTCAACATTAGTTCTTATGTTCACACAGAGAACCATCCTGCCAGTTTGGCCTTCAGCTTGTCCCAAAGGTTGGTTTTTCTACGCAAAATATGCAGGGATATGATAAGACTGACCGTGGTGAGAAGGCCGCCGACCATCCAATAAATCCATGGATTGTCCACCTTGGTCAGGCAAAAAGCAAGCAGTCCGATGGGTATTTGGATGAGCGCGTATCGAACGACTGATGAAGAAATCTGATATTGGTAGGTATGATGCATGAAAAAGAACAGCAAACAAAAATCGAAAACGGCCGTCAAAGTAATGGCGACGCCTGTTCCGAAGAGTCCGCACAGCCTGTAGCCGTAGATTACAGTTGCTACCAACACCACATAGTACAGGCCTTCCATGAGCAGATAAAGTCTGGAATTACCTTTAGCCAAAGGGATGTATGCGATGGGCAACTTGATGGCCCTCATGTACATAGCCAACAAGATAACCTGAACCATGGCTTGTATCGACATAAATTCGCTGCTGTACAACAAAGGCAGAAGGATAGGCGTGCACACGATGAAGGCCACCAGCATGGGGGCCACCAGCAGCAAGGACACCTCTATCTGGTTGTTGACAACCTTACTCAGAGCGGCACCATTGGCCTTGATGGCAGACAACCGAGGAAAATAATCGGCCTCCATGGAAGAAAAAACAATGCCGGCATAGGTCATCGTCATCATGTAGCCGGCATTATACAGACCCACGGTGCCCATTGATCCCGTAACGTTGAGATAGCGACGAATCAAAAGATCTGCGCCACTGGCAATCACGCCTGTCAGCACAAAGGCGATACCCAAGCGTATCATTCCCAAGCCTTCTGACATCAAAGCCGTGTTGAAAGAGATGCGAAAGGGATAGAGATGATTGCTGTAATGAAGCGTGAGAAGCATCTGGATGAGCGCCATGACGATGAGCGAAGGGATGATGGCCGTTTCTCCCCACATATAATACATGGGGATGGAGGTGATTAATGCACCCACAACATGATAGACAGAGACCTTTGCCAAGGCCCTCAGCTTTCTCACTGCTTTCAGTATAGCCAGTTCTACTCGGGTGATGGCTGCCATTCCGATGATGACGGATAACAGAGCAAAATGCAGTGAATGGTCGCCCCAGTCAAAGATCCATCGATCCAACACGGGACTCAGGGCCACGCATACGAACATACCCAGCAAGGATGTGAAAACGCCCCAGGTACGAACCACGGTGATTTGGTGCTGAATGGCAGACTGATCGCCCGTTTCGTAACAGGCTGACAACTCTCTGACCGCACTCATGCCCAAGCCAAAACTGGTGGAATCGGATACCAGTTTGATGGTGGAGTTGAACAAAGACATAAGTCCCATGCCCTCTGGTCCCAGAATCAGTGCCACAAGCTTGTTGCGGATGATGCTGATTAAGACAATGAGTCCCTCCACACCACCAAACAAACTGGCATACTTCAAAATGTGCGTATAGTTGTTGCTACGTCGTTCCACGGTCATCATTGATAAAACGACACCTAATAACATTTATTACTTTCGACGACAATTATTTTAACACAAAAGAATTATCAGAGCAAATGCGTGAGGTACGAAGAAAACCCTTATCTTTGCATAAGACAGGCTTCGCCTTAGCAAAGTAAGTAAAATGATAGGAAAAACATCTATGTCAGCTCAACAAATATATTCACAAGGTTCATCAAAGATGACGTTAGTTAGTTTTATTATTCCTGTCTACAACCTGCCGGTCAAGTTAGTTACAGACTGTTTAGACAGCATCATCATGTTATCACTTGATGATACCGAACGAGAAATCATTGTGATTGACGATGGTTCTTCAACATCACTATGCAGTGATTTACAGGATTATTGGGATCAAATTATTTATATTCGCCAGCGCAATCAAGGACTATCGGTGGCACGC
>CAMQBP010000210.1 GCA_946999025.1 uncultured Prevotella sp.
ACACACGCTCTTATGCCGAGTTGCACCATGTGAGCATTGAGATGGCGGCGCGCGAACTGAGATACGCCCATTTTAAAAACCTTTGTAAGGACATGGGTGCCGGTGGTGTTTGTGTGGGTCACCATCAAGACGACAGTGTAGAAACCATTTTAATCAACCTGGTTCGCTCAACGGGCATTCATGGATTGACGGGCATTGCGCATAAAAACGATTATATATATAGGCCACTACTTTGTGTAAGTCGCAAAGAGATAACGGATTACCTGCAAACCATTCAACAAAATTATATCACCGATAGCACCAATTTAGTGCCAGATGTTCAGCGTAATAAAATGCGGTTGGAAGTGATTCCGCTTTTGGAAAGCATCAATCCGGCGGCACAGCAAAACATCTTGCAAACGGCCCAGCGCCTGGCTGATGTCGTGAGCATCCTTGACGGGTGGATGGAACGGGTGGCCCAGTGGAAACCACTTGGACCTTATTGGTGTTTTCCACTGAAGGAGGTTACGCACGAATACATATTGTGGTATCTACTGAAAAACTATCAATTTACCTCCAAGCAGGTTGACAACATTTATGAAAACAGAAACAACGGCAGCGGAAGAGTGTGGACCTCCACGACACACGAGTTGCTGATAGACCGCGACCAACTGGTGTTGGCGCAGCGCAACGATGAACCACAGAAGCCACTCACCATTCCCGAACCGGGTGTTTACCGCTTTGATGCTAAGTTGAAAGTGAGGATTTCCGTTACCGCCGCCCCCATATCGGCTCAAACAGTCAAGGATAAACGCTGTGCCTACATGGATTTTGACCAAGTAAGTTTTCCATTAGTACTCAGACCTGTCCAGCCGGCCGACCGCTTCCAACCTTTCGGTATGAGAGGAACCAAATTGTTGAGCGACTACATGACCGACCGCAAGATGTCGCTGTTTGAGAAACGGCGGCAACTGGTGCTGACCGATCATCAAGGACATATACTTTGGATAGTGGAGGAGAGGCTGGCCGATCCCTATAAGATGACAGAAGCTACGCAAACGGTTTTAAAAGTTGAAATGCTTCGCGAATGAACATCATCTTGTCATATACCAGCGGTGCTTCCACCAATTGAAAACCACGATGATACATAGATGGCTTTAAAAGCATTGAGTTTGGCGTTCAAACTCAATGCAATTGAGCCCTAAACTCAATGACTTTGGCGGCCAAAGTCAATGCTATTAAATATCCATCAACAGGACATTGTTATCTCACCCGCTACAAGTGGCCTAAAAAACGTTCGGCCCGGTTCAAATCTTCGGGTGTATCTATTCCTACAGTCTCAATGTCAGTGAGGCCAACCTTGATGCGGTAACCATTCTGCAACCACCTTAACTGTTCCAAACTTTCGGCCAATTCCAGGGAAGATTGCGGCAGCTGGGTGATTTCCCTGAGAACGTCTCTGCGGTAAGCGTAAATACCCAGGTGCTTTAAGAAAGGATATTGGCTCATCCACTCGTCACCTTTTTTGTTCCTGATGAATGGGATGACCGACCTTGAGAAATACAGCGCATACCCATCTTTATCAACCACAATCTTAGGTGAGTTGGGATTTTCCAACGCCTCTTGACTTTCAAACCGTTTTCCCAGCGTTGCTATTTGCGTCTTGGAATCGTCGAAGCAATGACACAACGTTTCTATTTGCTGTCGCTGAATGAAAGGCTCGTCGCCCTGAATATTGAGCACCACGTCACACGTTAGCCCCAATTGCTCTACAGCTTCCTCGATTCTGTCCGTTCCGCTTTGGTGGTTAGGGCTGGTCATCACCGCTTTTCCACCAAATGCTGTGACGGCATCAAAGATGCGATGGTCGTCAGTTGCGACGAAAGCATCTTCCAATACCTGTGAAACCTGCTCGTACACCCGTTGGATAACGGTCTTGCCACCCAGCATGGCCAACGGCTTTCCAGGGAAACGGGACGACCCGTAGCGTGCCGGTATGATACCTGTAAACTTCATAAAAAAACTAATTTAAGACGTACAAAGATACTAAATAATACTAATAGTCTTTGCTGTCTCAGTAAAAATAAGTACTTTTGGACATTACAACAAAACCCGTTATCACGTGAAGAAAGAACTGTTATCTATCATATTGTTACTATTTCCATTCTATGTTTTTGCCCAAAAACTGACCTTGGGCTCTTGTACGATATCCGAAGGCGAAGGCAAAGCCCGCGTCACAGGACAATACAAAGGTGAGATGTCTGGCGGGAAGCCTCAGGGAAAGGGCAACGTGCTTTACAGCAATGGTAACTCTTACGAGGGCGAGTTTGTAAAAGGCAGACGACAGGGGTATGGCATCTATACGTTTGCCGATGGAGAAAAATATGAAGGTCAGTGGTTTCAAAACCAACAGCACGGCCGAGGAACCTATTATTTCGCAAACAACAACAAGTATGTGGGATTGTGGTTCCGCGACTTTCAGCAAGGTCACGGTGTGATGTATTATTATAATGGTGACCGCTATGAGGGCAACTGGTATCAAGACAAACGCCAAGGCAAGGGAACATACACCTTTTCTACCGGCGCCTATTACAAAGGTCAGTGGAAAGATGACGAGAAAAGTGGCAAGGGATACTTTGATTGGGGCGATGGTTCCAGCTATGACGGTCAGTGGCAGAATAATGTGCGTGAAGGAAAAGGACTTTACAAATATGCCGACGGCGACGTCTATTCAGGCGACTGGCGTGGTGACATCCAAAACGGAAAAGGTATCTATAAATTCCAAAACGGCGACGTGTACGAAGGTGAATACGTTGAGGGCGAACGCACAGGAGAAGGAATCTTCCGTTTGGCCAACGGTGATAAATATACTGGAACGTTCAAAGATGGACAGAAAAACGGTGTGGGAACGATGACATGGGCCAATGGCGACCGATACACCGGGTTGTGGAAAAACGACTTGCAAAACGGCAAAGGAAAGCTGGTGAAGAAGAACGGCGATGTTTTTGAAGGTGACTTTAAGGCTGGGAAGGTGCATGGTGAAGTGATTATTCACTACGCCAACGGCAGCAAATACAAGGGTACATTCAAGAATGGTAAACGTAATGGCCCTGCCATAGAAGAAACTAAAGACGGCAAGCGATTTGAAGGGTCGTATGTAGACGATGCCAGAGATGGCAAGTTTGTAGAGAAAGATCGCAATGGAAAGATTCTTCAGCGAGGTCATTACGAACGTGGTCGTCGTTATGTAGATTAGACATTTCATATATATCATCATTCTATATTAAGTCAGGTCTATCATGAAAAATAAAACGTTACACCTCCCAAAAGGTGCAGAAAAAAAACATAAGGAAGAGGTAGCGAGTGAGTTGGGTATCATCAAGAATGATCCCTATCTGGAACCTTACGCTGACGCCATCCGCGGCAGGCATGAGCATGCGATGGCGACGCAAAGACGTTTGACACAAAACGGAAAGTTGACCTTGAGCGAGTTTGCATCGGGACACCATTATTTCGGTTTGCACCCGACTGCAGAAGGATGGGTGTTTAGAGAGTGGGCACCCCATGCGACGGCCATTTATCTGGTTGGCGACTTCAACAACTGGGAAGAACGGCCTGAATATGCCGCCAAGCGTGTTGAGGAAACGGGCAACTGGGAGCTGATGATGGACAAAACTTCCATCCACCATGGTGATCATTATAAGATGCATGTTTATTGGGAAGGTGGACAGGGTGAGCGCATTCCGGCTTGGGTGAACCGCGTGGTTCAAGACAATCAGACTAAGATTTTCTCGGCTCAGGTATGGTGTCCAGAGGTGCCTTACGCATGGAAGATAAGCAACTTCAAAGCCTCCAGAGATCCGTTGTTCATCTACGAATGCCACATAGGCATGGCGCAGGATGCCGAGAAGGTTGGTACATACACCGAATTCAAGGATTATGTGCTGCCACGCATCGTGAAAGCAGGTTACAACTGCATACAGATTATGGCCATACAGGAGCATCCTTATTATGGCTCTTTTGGCTATCATGTCAGCTCATTCTTTGCAGCATCCTCGAGATTTGGTACACCGGAAGAACTGAAAGAGTTGATAGATACAGCCCATCA
>CAMQBP010000211.1 GCA_946999025.1 uncultured Prevotella sp.
TTGTTGCCACGATTGACAAAGGTGGGATACAAGGCTTTCTGTCCGCTGGTATGCAGGCGGTCGTAGGTGAGGTTTACCATTTCTTTCATGCCCTGCAAGGTAACGCCACGATATTCCAGTTCATCAGCATTGTAAGGCAATGCGAAACTCAGTGCGTTCACAAAATGCAGGTCCTTGCCCACCACCTGTATTTCAATGTCGTCACCAGCCTTGAACGTTTTTGGCGCAACCAGTTCCAGCGAGCCACGCACCTGATCGTTGCGCTGACTTGCTCCACCGTCCAACTCAACGCCCACACACGAGATATCGTAAGCATCAATGAGTCCGTTGCGGTTGATGTCGCCAATCGACACATAATCATAATCAGCATCACCACGGCGCAACCCCGTATAGTTCATGTACGATGTCAGGTCGTTTTCGTCAACTCGCTTGTCACGGTTGATGTCACCCTGTATCTCACCTTCGGTGTTTGGCTTTCTAAACACATACATCTCAGCCCCACTGCCAAATCCGCCAACAGCCTCTTCGAAACAGAACCTGATGTATCTTGCTTTAGGATGACCAGTGAAGGCGATACTCTTCTCATCCTCATTGCGCTGCCATGTAAATGCAGTAGGAGCAGTCCAGGTTTGCCGGTCGGTAGACAGTGCCCATGTTCCTTTTAAGATAGTGCCATTACCCGCATCGGCACGCGGAACGTAACACAGATGGTCTAACTGATGAACCGCGCGCAAATCAACAATCATGTCAAACGGCAAGACCTTGTTGTTGTTCCATGCCGTATGCCATATCGTCTTCACGTCTCGGTCGAAAAGTTTCGCCGTACCTTCTCCCGTCTGCGCCGGAACGGTGGTCTGTGCGCGCAGTTCCTTCACAGCCCATTCCAAAGGGTCGCTAACTGTACTCAAAGAGAACGGCTGCCAATCACTCTTCCCGGCGGCATTCACTGCGCGCACACGGAAATCGTAGGAGGTTAAAGGTTGCAAATCGTCAATGGTACACTGAGGCGTACGCAGGGTAGAATAAAGTTGGCCATCAAACTCCAATTCATAGTAATCGGCACCTTTCACCTCATTCCATGCAGGTGTGAGTTGATAAGCCTGCGCCTTACTTTGCTGTTGATTGAAAGTAGGTGCGGCAAGTGAACCATGTTGATGCAGCAACGCTTCGGCAGGCTGGAAACAGAAGCCCTTCACGATAAGCGCCGTTGCGTTCTCCTGGACATTGGTCTTGGCCAAGCGCACGTACACCTGCGGGTTTTTAATCACTTCGCCCACCGACTCTTCGCCCGCCTTAACCCATTGGTTCAGGTCAGGACGCTGGTTGTAAAACCAAACATTCTCGCCTTGATCAAATTCTTTTTTACTGAACACCTGTCTGAGCTTGGTCTTGCGATTACCCACCTTTGTCCAAAGTTTCTTTGGCATCCGGGTGACATTGAGCTTAAAGTCGGTTTGTTTATCTGGCTCAAATCCTTGATAATCGCCCACTGTCTTCTCCACTTGCACGGTCAGTACATTATTCTTAACCAGGGTAGAAATCTTTGTGTTTGTACCCTCTCCTTTCAGGTAAGCCTGCGTCTTGCCGTCGTCATCGTATTCATGGCCCTCACATCCCTTCATGGCGTAAATCTCGTACGCCCGGTAATCACGACGTATTTCATTGGGATTGTTGTTAGCATGCGTGTAAGGAATAATGGCATCAGCCTTTACGAACAAGGGCAGTTTCCACAGTGGCGCATCAAACTGGTTGATGATGCGTCCGCCCGCATAGCACTGGCCCGTGAAATAGTCTATCCACGTTCCGTATGGCAGATAAATATAGTCGCGCACGTCATTACCCTCTTTGTCGGCATGCGTGTCTTTATAAACAGGCGCAACCAAGAAAGCGTCGCCAAACATATACTGGTATTGCGTGCGATGCCCCTGTGTATAAGCGTTTCGTTCTTCCATGAACATCGGGCGCATCATGGGTTTGCCCGTTACGGCTTCATGGGCAGCGGTATAAATATAGGGCATGAGCTGCGATTTCAACTTCAACGACCATCTGTTGAGAGCCACCGACTTGCCACCTAAGATAAACGGATATTTAGGATTTGCGCCCCAACCGTCCATGTTCAGAGCCATCGGTGTAAACGTTTTCCATTGGAACTCGCGCACGTTCACAGGTACGTTGCGACCGCCAAAAATACCATCCACGTCGCTTGTCACATTCGGTTGCCCGGATAGGCCAGACCCAATGAAGGTAGGAATGTGAAAACGAATGTACTCCCAGTCGCCTCCTGTCTGGTCGCCTGTCCACACACCCGCATAGCGTTGCGTGCCGGCCCAGCCGTCTAACGTGATGATGAACGGACGGGCATTGTCGCCGTAACGGGGCATGATGGTGCCGACATCCGCCACACCGTTCAGCCCAAAGCTGTATAACCCCAGCCTACCCAGGCTACATCAGTTTTGAGTACGCGCACGCCGGCGTCTGTCACGTCTTTGACGATGTCTCGCTGCAAGAGCGCCTCAACACCGTCTTTGGGATGCAAATCGCTCTGTGTCCACAACCCTATCTCTACCCCCTTCGACCGTGCATAGTCGCCAAACATTTTTAAGTTGGCAATGTTACCATCGAGCGTGGCGGTTTGTCCATATCCTGCACCATAGCCATCATTGGGCAGAAACCAGCCTAAAGGCATGTCATGCTTGACATACCGGTCGATGGCGGCGCGAGCCGAAAACAGATAGTTGTTTTTCTCTCCATTCAAACTCTCTTTCACGCCGCCGTTGTCTTTTTGGCTTTCCGTATATTCCTTTCCGTCTTCAAAGGTCATTACGCCACGCCCCTTCTCCACTTCTTTCCAATAGTCGCGGTTGTAGGCATTAAGGTGACCTTCGTAAAAACCAAACTTAGGCAGTAGCACGGGATGACCCGTGAGCTGATAAAAATCGTTGAGCAAGGCCGTGGGCGTACTGTCTACCATGAAGAAGCAATCCAGATAATGGGTGTCGTGTTGCAACAGCACCTTTGAATGATCGGTCGCGCCAAAGTCATAGCTACCCGGCTTGAACGTGTGCCACAGCACGCCATACCCCTTGGTGCTCCAATAAAATGGCGTGGGCGATGCCACACCGCCGTCTACCCAGTTGTTGGTATTCTCGATGGCAATCTTCTTTCCTTTGTGAGAGAACCTCCCATTTTGCACACCGCCGCCATAAAAATATTCGTCGGGCTGACAAGTCAACTGCAACTGAACCTTCCCTTTCTTGATGACGGGTGCGGCGAGCGTGCGCACCACCACTTGCCGCGTACGCAGGTCGGTCAGGGCCATCGTGCCTTGTTGCTTGTTCAACGTCACCTGCAATGAAGGAGTTGTGATGAGATAGTTGTCGCCCAGCAGCTTCAAGTCAACGATTCCTACTGCCCGCCGTGGTTGTGCTACAAGAATATCTGCCTGCGGCTTGGCTTGCGGATTGTGCATCTGCGCACCTATACTGTCTTGGTAAAGTCTGAAGATGTTAGGCCCATAAAAGTCGATTGTTATTTGTTGGTTGGTAGCGAGCGTGAACACCACCGCATGGTCGTTGAGCATATGCGCATCGGTAACGAAAGCTTGTGCCGGTGTTTGCTGACCAACGGCAACGGCACTCGTAACACCCGCACGATTCGTCATCGCATGATTGCTTGCTGCAGACGGATTTACCATCCATACAGACAGTGATGTAAACGTAGTGAATAGAAGGAAACTGAAAGATGTTTTCATAGGGTATCAATAACTAATTCGTGACAATGATAGTGCAAGCCGAAAGGCCATCAAACTTGTTTGGATGGCTGAGATGCAGCCTATCTTATGCAAAGATAGTGCAAACCGAAAGGCCATCAAACTTGTTTGGATGGCTGAGGTGCAGGCTATCCTATGCAATGATAGTGCAAACCGAAAGGCCATCAAACTTGTTTGGATGGCTGAGGTGCAGCCTATCTTATGCAAAGGTACAAAATACGAAAAACGTACAAAAGTAAATAGTCAAGATTTTAAAATAACGTTAGTTCGACGAATTTAGAACAGAGCAAGCTGTGTGTCAATAGTT
>CAMQBP010000212.1 GCA_946999025.1 uncultured Prevotella sp.
AAGGTATCGACTACAAAGGCTTTATCTTCTTTGGCTTAATCAATGTAAAAGGCGAACCCATGGTGATAGAATACAACTGTAGAATGGGCGATCCAGAGACAGAAAGCGTGATGCTAAGACTTGAAAGTGATATCGTTGACTTATTCGAGGGAGTGGCTCAGGGCGATTTAAATCAACGACAAGTGGCGTTCGACCCTCGTTCCGTGGTATGCGTCATGCTCGTCAGCGGGGGTTACCCGCAAGCCTATACCAAGGGATATCCTATCTCAGGACTCGAAACGGTAAAGGACAGCATTGTCTTTCACAGCGGAACGGCGGTGAAAGATGGGCTGGTTGTAACTGCCGGCGGCAGGGTTTTGGCCGTTTGCTCGTATGGAAAAGATAAAGACGAGGCACTGAATAAGAGTTTTGCAGCTGCAAAAAAAATTGCTTTTCAAGACTTATACTTCCGAAAAGACATCGGCAAAGACCTATAAATGCCTACGCTCGTTCATACGAAGACCGGCTGGCCAGTCCATCAAGTATTGACAACTGTCGTCACTGATGCTTTAACTCGAGAATGCACTTACAGTGTCGTTTGGTTTGATTCATGACGCATAGATTACAAAACAGAATAGCAGGAAGTCGTTATGCCCTGCCCATCACCATGGTATATGCGATAGGCATTTGGTTCATGGGCGGTTTGCTTCAACAGCAGTTGTGGCCTCAGTTCATACTGATGCTCATGACTACTTTGACCATGGTCGAACTGAACAA
Organism: uncultured Prevotella sp.; assembly: GCA_946999025.1. Taxonomy (GTDB): domain Bacteria; phylum Bacteroidota; class Bacteroidia; order Bacteroidales; family Bacteroidaceae; genus Prevotella. The sequence continues at coordinate 757 of CAMQBP010000212.1, forward strand.
CCAGCACACTTTGATACGAACCTACAGTCGCATGCTGTCTTGTTCATATCTTGTGCTCTCTGTCGCTGCCCTACCCCTGTTCGTTCACCTGGAAGCCTGCATCGTTCAACTTTGTTTTGCCCTCACCTACTTATTCATGTTCCGCGCCTATCAAGACAAATCGGCCATCAGCAGCGTATTCAATGCGTTCTTCTTCATCGGCGTGGCCAGTATTTGGTTTGTCCAAATACTATTTCTTATCCCCATTTGGTGGATCATCTTGCGGTTTTACGTCATGGGCATGGGCTGGCGAACCTTCTGGGCTTCGCTGCTGGCTGTCATCACTCCCTATTGGTTTGTAGGAGGCTATTACGTCTATCTACACGATGTTGACACGCTCATCCATCACTTTTCCAGCATCACCAACTTTGCACCTCTCTTCGATTTCCCAAGCATTTCCCTACTGAACCTGCTGACCCTCTGCTTTATCTGTGCATTGGGCATTATCGGCATGCTGCATTTTCTCCTCAACAGTTCAAAAGATAAGATTCGCATTCGCTTGTTTTTCTCATCCTTCATGTTGATGATGGCAGCCACCATCGTATTCATCATCCTGCAACCCACGCACCTACCCAACCTCTTACCTGCACTCATTATCAGCGTTTCACCCCTTATCGGCCACTACATCACGTTCACCGGCTCGCGCCTGTCGGGCATTACTTGCCTCACGCTGTTCATCATCACATTGACCATCACGGGTTATCAACTATGGATACATTGATAGATCTCTTGATACAATACGGCTATGTGGGCATGTTTTTGGCCGCGCTTTTAGCTGGATCGGTCTTTCCTTTCAGCAGCGAAGCCGTCATGGCGGGTCTGTTGGCAGCAGGGCTTAACCCCTGGCCCTTGGTTGTGTACGGCACCATTGGAAACGTCATGGGGTCGTTGTTCAATTATTTCATCGGCACGTTGGGGCGATTAGACTGGATAGAGAAATACCTACATGTCAAACCCGACAAGCTGGATCGCGCACAACGCCTGATGGCCCAGTACGGTGCCTGGATAGGTTTCTTCGCTTTTCTGCCCATCATCGGCAGCGCCATAGCCATTGTCTTAGGACTGGTAAGAGCCAACATCTGGGTCACCATCATCACCTTCACCTTGGGAAAAATATTCAGATACCTACTTATCATTTATGGCATGAATCTCATCTTATAAACATCACATACATGACACGCTCAATGAAAAAATACCTTCTGCTGCTCACGGTCACGCTCATTCTCGCATCTTGCACCACCAACCCGCAAGACACGAGGCGAAAAATCACGGTGACCATAGAGCCACTGCGATATTTCACCGAACAAATTGCCGGTGACAAGTTTGTTGTGAACACCATGGTTCCCCAAGGAGGAAACCCCGAAACCTACGAACCCACCACCCAACAGATGGTGAAGTTGGCCGAAAGCGACCTGTACATCAAGGTGGGAAACATTGGCTTTGAGCGCACATGGATGAAAAAACTAAGCCAAAATGCGCCGCATACCATCATCATCGATTCGTCTGAAGGCATTGAGTTGGCCCACTCTTCACACGGCGTAACTGATCCGCATACCTGGATGAGCACCAACAACGCAAAGCAAATCGCACGAAACATCTACCAAGCGTTGGTCAGCATTAATGAGCGAGACAGCGCCTCATATAGGCGAAATTACGAAACCTTGATAGACACCATCGAGGCTACCGACATGCGACTGCGCGAACAGCTCACGCGTGACAAGTCGCAAGCCTTCCTCATTGACCACCCTGCCCTCACCTACTTTGCCCGCGACTACGAGCTTATGCAGATTCCAGTGGAGGAAGAAGGGCGCGAACCCAGTGCAGCCCAACTGAAAAATACCATCCAGCTGGCCAAGGACAAGAAGGTGAAAGTGATGTTTGTGCAGAAGCAGTTTGAAACCAGAAGCACGAAGATTGTCAGCCAAGAGGTGGGTGCAGAAACGCTAACCATCAACCCCTTGAGCCACAATTGGAGCGAAGAAATGGTGAGTATTGCCCTAAAACTAAAATAACCGCATGACACCCATCATCCAATTAGAAAACATCAGCGCGGCGTACGGACAGAAGACGGTTCTGCAAGACGTGAACCTCACCGTGTACGATCACGACTTTCTGGGCATCATCGGACCGAATGGTGGTGGCAAAACCACCCTTGTTCAACTCATCATCGGTCTGAAAAAGCCGAGCGAGGGACAAATCAAGTTCTACCGAAACGGAACGCTTGCAGACCACATCAGCATGGGTTATCTCCCACAATACAACGACATCGACAAGAAATTCCCCATCTCGGTGCAGGAAGTAGTGCTGTCGGGACTGAGCGGACAAAAGAAATTGTTCTCCCCATTCACGTCCAAGCACCACCAAATGGTGGACGAAACGCTCGCCAGAATGCAGCTCACCGAACTGCGCCGGCGTGCCATCGGCACCCTGAGTGGCGGCCAGTTGCAGCGTGTGTTGCTGGCTCGCGCCATTGTAGCACGGCCAGAAGTGCTGATTTTGGATGAACCAAACACGTACATTGACAGGCAATTCCAAGAACAAATGTACCAAATGCTCAACGACATCAACCGCGATTGCGCCATCATCATCGTAAGCCACGACATAGGCTCCATCCTGCAAAACGTGAAAGCCGTGGCCTGTGTCAACCACAATGTACACTACCACCCCGACACGGAGCTGTCGATGGTTGAGCTGGAGCAACACCTCGGCTGCCCCATCGACTTGTTGGGACATGGACGCATGCCTCACCGTGTGCTCAAAGCCCACACGGATTGAAATTGAATGCTCGCTACGTCAACAGCTTTCATCCATCGCACACCCACTTAATCATTCTATACACAACCGGGCAAACACTCTAAAAATAACTGGGCGAATGGCGAATGCACCCCTGTGCATCACCACCCTTTCCGCAAAAAAAGCCACCGTTTCATAAACCTCCCATTGACCGTGTTTTATAAGAGAGATTTACCGCATTTCCAAAGTCATGGAGTTTGGGCATCAAAGTCATGGAGTTTGGCTTCCAATCTGTATGGGTTTGAGATTCAAAGTCAATGAGTTTGTCGACCACGGACGATGCAATCAACACACATTCTTATAGCCTTTCGATATTCAACGGCTTACAAAGAAACAACAGATTGTTGTTCCCGTGCATTTCATGCCCTTGCAATACACTCGGCATCGGATTGCTTGCAAATCACGTGCGTTCAAGAAAATCGTGAACGACCGTCAAGAAAAAATCCACTCACTTGAGAAGTTGATGCTCAAATGAGTGGATATGAT
>CAMQBP010000213.1 GCA_946999025.1 uncultured Prevotella sp.
GGTAAAATTTGTTATTGTCAATCTTAAACGTTATATTTGTCACAGTTTTTAGATTTCATGATTTATGAAATCGTCCCTCGAGGTTGGTAGCATCCTGCACCAACCTCTTTTTGTGCTTCTGTACCGCATCAATTTATCACATAGGTTTTTGTGAAGATATTAAAGCATGCATGAGTGGGTAGTCTTTTTTTTGAGTGAAATAGTTCTTTGTATGTTGATTTTTTTGATATAAATTTGGTAGAATCATTAAATTCGTTTAACTTTGTGCACATCTTGAAACCTTTTATAACAAAAAAATATCATTGCCTATAGATACACATTTACTTAGAATCAATTTTTTAAGAAAATGAGGAAACTGAATGAGCTGTCAGATGAGGAGTTGGCAGTGGCCTATATCAATGGTAACAACCACGCTTTTGATTTATTATTGTCGCGCAATCAGTCAAAGATATTCTCTTATATCCTGTTTGTTGTAAGAGATAGGGATGTGGCTGACGATGTCTTTCAAGAAACATTCGTGAAGGTCATCACCAAGTTGCAGCAGGGAAAATATACCGTTACGGGTAAGTTTTGCGCATGGGTCATGCGCATTGCCCATAATATCATCATGGACATGTATCGCGAACAGAAGTCTGAAAAGATTGTCGAGGCTACAGAAGACAATGACTTGTCAAACTTTGGCAGTAAGGAATTGTTGGACGAGAACATTGAGAGTAAGTTCGTCAACGACCAGGTTCTCTGCGATGTCAAGAGGATGATGAACCTTTTGCCCACCGCTCAGCGTGAAGTGGTGTACATGCGATTCTATCAGCAGCTGTCGTTCAAAGAGATAGCTGACACCACGAATGTAAGTATCAACACGGCCTTGGGGCGCATGCGTTATGCCATCATCAATCTGCGTAAGATGGCTCAGGAGCATCAGATGGAATTACGAATGATGTAATCCTGTCGCTCCTGCACTCCATTCGAGCAAGAAGAATGCGAATTTGTCTTCTTCTTGCTCCATGATTATGTTAAGTTCTCGAGCGCCTTTCTTCACTTTCTTTGCTTGTAGAAAGTGACTTCAACTGTTTAATAGTCTTCTCTGGATCCTCTGATTTGAATACATAGCTGCCGCTCACCAGCACGTCTGCTCCCGCTTGAACAAGTCGCGGAGCGGTTTCACCCTGTACACCTCCATCTACTTCAATAAGAGCTTCAGATCCGCATTCATCCATGAGTTTGCGGAGGCGTTTCACCTTGTTGATGGTATTCTCGATGAAAGTTTGTCCACCAAAGCCAGGATTGACGCTCATAAGCAACACCAAGTCAACATCACAGATGATGTCTTCCAGCAGATGAACGGGCGTGGAGGGGTTCAGTACCACCCCGGCTTTCATGCCAGCCGCATGGATTTGCTGAATGGTACGGTGCAGATGGGTGCACGCTTCGTATTGAACGGACATGATATAGGCACCAGCTTTGGCCGTTTGTTCGATGTATCGCTCGGGCTGTACGATCATCAAGTGAACGTCGAGCGGCTTCTTACAGATTTTCGACACGGCACTGATGACGGGGAAACCAAAGGATATGTTCGGCACAAACACGCCATCCATGACATCCATGTGAAGCCAGTCGGCCTCACTGCGGTTAATCATTTCGACATCTGACTTGAGGTTTGTAAAGTCAGCCGATAGGAGTGAGGGAGAAATTAGAATGTTCTTCATCAGCGATTTTAGGGATTAATTCAGGCAATAGGATGTCTTCTTGTTGTTAATGTCTACTACCCTGTATGTACGAGCCAACTGTCTGAGCAAGTTCAGCGTGACCTCCGAGGGTTTTAGTTCTTCCGATGTAAAATACTTCATAGGCTATATTTTTGATAATGTCTTTGTTATTATCATAACGTTCCAGCTATATCTTTATTACATTCTAACTTCAATATTTTCGTGTGGCGTTTAATCATAAGCCTCTTATATAATAAGGTGAAAGCTGTTTTTGCAGCTCCAACCAGATTCATTTCATTCTCTTTCACGCCTCCTGTCGCCTTCTGTAGGCTTTTAGGATGCGGGATAAGAGCCTCAAAATCCAATTTATATGAATCACTTCAAGATGTTTATCGAAATAAATTCGTACATTTGTCGTGTTCAACATCATTTTAACATTGAATGAACAAAATGAAAATAAAAGTGTGCGGTATGCGTGATACCGACAACATTCGCGCCGTATCAGCCTTAGACATCAATATGATGGGCTTCGTCTTCATTCCTCATTCTCCTCGTTACGTGGAGATGATCAGCAGCATGGCCGGCATCATACCCGATTATAGTGAAGAACGCTTGGCCAAAGGAATGCAAAAGCAGGAGCCACAGTCTGTTGCTGATCGCATTGAACGGGTAGGCGTGTTCGCAGACGACATGCCGCAGACCATCGTGACGCGCGTCTACAATTACAGTCTTGATTACGTTCAGTTGAACGGAAGTGAAAGCAGGGTGATGATAGAGAACCTGCTTCGTACACTCAAACCTGATATCCAACCGAATATCAAGATTATCAAGACCTTGTCCATATCATCCCAACAAGATTTGGAACAGTGTAAAGAGTTTGAGGGCGTAGTCGACCTGTTTCTTTTCGTTCCGTCTGCCGATGAAGAGAAATGCCAAGGTAAAAAGCCCGACTGGTCACTCTTGGAGAAGTACGAGGGGCCTACGCCATTCCTATTAGGAGGCAGCATTGGCCCCGAAGATGCGCAACACCTCAAGCAGTTCAATCATCCTTTGTTCGCCGGGGTTAACTTGAATCGTTGTTTCGAAACAGCGCCTGGTGTGAAAGATGTGGAGATGCTACGTTCTTTTATCCAAGAAATACGGTCGTAGTAATGGAAAGCAAGCCAGATTGTCAACCAGGGGAAAATGCGTCATCAGCTTCCATCTTGCCTCAGCAGAGTGAAGAAGATACGTTGCCATGGTTTGCCGTGCGGCTGTTCATGGCAAAGCCTCAGTTGGTGATGGATTATCTGGATGAGCAGCACTTGCACTATTTCATGCCGATGGAGTATGTGGACGTTGAGGACAAAGGTCATCGTATCCATCGCCAGTTGCGGCCTGTGGTTCGAAATTTGGTATTCATTAAGAAAAGCCAATCCGAAAAGGAAATACAGCAGTTGCTGACGGAGGCGCCCTTCAAATCATCTGTCATCCGCAAAAGCAAGGATGACAGTAGGTATTATGAGATTCCGGCCAAGCAGATGTTTGAGTTCCAAGCCATGTGCAATCCCGAGATTGCCATGCGTAAATTCTTGAGCGAGGAACAAGCAAAATTAAAGCCTGGCACACCTGTTTATGTCAAGTATGGCCCACTGAAAGGCTTGAGCGGCAGGTTGGTCCGCAGCAACAAAAAGTATTTTCTCTTGAAGGAGATACCCTGTATGGGCGTGATGTTGAAGGTGGCCCGCTGGTGTTGCAAGCCTTTGCAGCCTTGATGAAACCACAAATTAATTCGGCATTAACCGAGTATCTGCTTGGCGTGTTCCTTTACCTTGATTTCTTTCGGCGTGATAATGCGCTCTATCTTTCCTTCCTCATCAATAATGAAGGTGGTGCGGAAGGTTCCCATGTACTTTCTTCCATACATGCTTTTCTCGCCCCAAACACCAAAAGCATTGTTGAGTGTCTTTTCCGTGTCAGCAATCAGCGGGAAGGGTAGCTGGTGCTTCTCAATGAACTTCTTGTGCGATTTCTCGTCCTGTACGCTAACGCCTACCACTGCATAGCCTTGAGCTAAAAAGCGTTCATAGTTGTCACGCAGGTTACAAGCTTCGGTGGTACATCCAGGCGTGTTATCCTTTGGGTAGAAATACAACACCAACTTCTTGCCTTTGAAATCATCCAACTTCAGTTCATTACCGTCTTGGTCGCGTCCCAATATCTCGGGCGCCTTGTCTCCTATCTTCATATTTGAATCGTTTTTAAACTTTCGGGTTCATGCCCGAGCGTGTGATGAATATTGATGTTACGAAGATAAGCAAAATATATGATATATTGTTTGTACGCTGCTCTTTTCTTTGATTTTTCTGTATTTGTCCA
>CAMQBP010000214.1 GCA_946999025.1 uncultured Prevotella sp.
GGACGGAAGATTGGCTGACGTGGCACCGTCTATATTGCACATCATGGGCTTGGAGCAGCCAGAAGCCATGACGGGTGCAAATCTGATAGTGGATTAAACCTGGTTGTGCAATTGCCCTATCTTCTAGAATTTTAGGGAGAAGAAAACAAAACAGCGATGACCCTCGAAAGCTGATATGCAGCGGTCGAGGGTCATTGCTGTTTTGATATCCGTATGAAGTTAATTGCGTTTGATGATGATTTTTGAGCGAGTGGTTTGCTTATCCGAGGTGATTTCCAATACATACAGTCCGGGTATGAGCCGTTGATGGAAGCTCTTGGAAAACATACGCTCAACGACTTTTTGTCCGAAGACATTATAGATGCTGACCTTTGTGCGAGTGGGACTAGTCATACGGATGTGCAGCGTTTGCCCCGATGTTGTGATTTGAGCAGCTTCGTATGTATGGTTTTTGATGTTTGTGCTAACTTGTAGTCTTCTGATGGGTGCGAATTTGCCACCAAAGCGTGCTGCATCAATGGCCTGTACGGTCCACTCATAGGTTCCAAGAGGCAGAGTAAGAGTAATCTGTTTGTTTAGAAACAAGTTGCCAAGTTGGTTGATTTTCCGCCATCCGTCATGTTCGCCGCCTATCACGGCCATAGGGTTATACAACCATTTGCCTGTGTTGACATCCTTAAGAGCTAAATTGTAGGTGATTCCTTGCTGGTGCCTGATGTTGTTAGGGGCGTCCCAGCTGAAGGTTACTTGGTAGGTTCGGCCGTGCAAAGTTGTAGTGGCATTCAGGTTTTGAGGCGATTCCAGCGGAACAAACTCATGGGCTTTGAACGACTGATGAGAGGGACTGGGTGACCATCCGGCGATGACTCGGTTGGGATGGTAAGGATTATCTTTGTATCCTTCCGCAAACCCTTGATAGATAAAGTCGGGTTTCATGTCGCCATCCACGTCGGCTATCTCGAAGTCTTGCTCTGACATGCCGGGGAGATATTGGTTGCTCAAGAAAAATTGTTCGTTAAAGTCTTCATATTCTAACGTCTCATCCCGGTTGTTGTTGACAAATACAAATGTTTTCTGTCGTCGTGAGGGTAGCAGTCGGTCACAATATCCACCAAACAGAAAGTCAACGTCTCCATCGTTATCAATATCCTGCAAGATGGTGGCCCCTCCCATTGAAAATTGTCGACATCGTTCGTATTTGAAAATTTCGGTCATTTTTTCATGGTCATTTTGATAGATGCGAGTCGTCCAGTCGTTAGGTTCGCTGCTGCCTTTTCCTTCACCATGGATGATAAGGTCGAGCCATCCATTGCCATCCAAGTCGTTCCAATCGGCTGAACCAAAGCATTTTTGCTTAATGTGAAATGTTGGGTTGAGGGTGAATCTGCCTGTTCCATCATTCATGAAAACGCCTGTGAACGGTTGGGAAGATGTGCCTTCTGGTGTAGAGGGAGTATAGGCCATGATGAAAACATCCATCTTTCCATCGTTATTATAATCAATAATTTGAACCTGTGGGTTGATGAATCGATAGTTGGAAAATGCAGTCTTGTCTTCTATGAACTGTCCGTTGGCTTGCTGAAAATAAATGGCAATGTATGAATCGGGATAGCTGCCTGCACAAAGATAGTCCATCTTTCCGTCGTTGTTGCAGTCGGCAAACCCGTTACCTGTAATCTTTGCGGGGGGCATGGGATATTGATGGGTAGATCCCAATGTAAACACTCCCTGTCCATTATTCAACGCTATGCCATTCGAATACGTGCATCCCGTGTTTGCTCCTCCATTAAAAATCACATCGATGTCACCATCTCCATCAATGTCAGCAGCATTCATGGTGGCCATCTTACCAGGAGTGATGGGGCAGTTGTGTTGTGTAAAATGACCTTTACCGTCGTTTTTGAACAGTCCTCCTTGATATAAAAAGGGAGCATCGCGTTGCTCTCCAGCCAGCAATACGTCCAGGTCGTGGTCGTCATCACAGTCAAAGACAAGGATATCCCCATGTTGTGGCCGCATGGTTGTGTTGAATTCTCTTGTGTCGGGCCGTAAAAAAGGATTGTCAGGAAGGTATACTTCTCGTAGAAGTGCTGTTGGTTCCATCAGTTCTGTCAATGGTTCAGAGTTGTAGAAGAGAGCTACTGAAGTGTAATCAACGGGAAATTCGTTACCAACCGGTCCATGTTCGACGGCATGTCGAATGCTTTTCTCGAACGACATCTTATCAGCGAGGAACAGACGGTAGCCTCCTGTTCTGTACAAGGCGGCATTGTATTCCAGCGAACCGTGAATGGGTGTGCTGTATGCTCTGTCCCATCTTCCTTTTTGGTTGTACCATCCGCCGTTAAAATAATCTTCTGTTCCAGTCCCATTGATGGTTCTTTTCCCATCTATTTCCGTGATATCATCGCCTTCAAAGAATAGGGTGACGCCGGGTCTGAGGCCTTGTGCTGACAAAATGGTACCTACATAATGACCTTTACCTTTGGTTTTTAGAAAATCATAGTAGCATCCTGAAGGGGGATTGATGACCCTTCTCCATACCGCATAGAACTTTCCTTCTTCTTCTGGAATGCGCGCTACGTCATTATAGTATACCTTGACAGAAATGGAGAGGGGAGGCTGTTGGGCACCATCACGCTTCTTGTAAATTAGCTTTAGCTGTGCCGATTCATCGAAAGGCATGGGTAAGTAACAGTAGTTCCTAGACTGAACCGTGCCAAGCACGACGGATTGCATGCTTCTCTTACCGTATGCATAGCCCATGAAATCAGCGATAGGTGCATGGATGGCTGCAAATTTCTCATGGTCCCAATGTACAGAGAGAATGATGTCTTTATGAATTCCTTCAAATAATTCGCCGCCATCAATCTCGAATCCAACAATGCGTCCACCTGTTTTTGTATCAAAGAAAACTTTTTCCTGGCCGGCATTCAAAATAAAATGCTCGGCATGTATGCTTGGATTGGACGATCGTCCCGTGGTAAAAAGGTCGATGGTAGGGGTGTTCGTCGTCCATACTTTCTTGGTATGGTGAAGTGTCAGTCTGTCTTGGATTGAGAAGTTGCCAGTGTAACTCTCCACATCAGCTTGTGACATCTTGCGGTATTGAATCTGAATAAACTGTATTTTCCGCCCATGGAAAAGTATTTTGCAGGACTTCTGATAGGGAATGGGAATGTAAGAGAAATGTCCTCCAAGAATATGGTCGGCCAATGGAGCCATGAAAGGGTCTTTAGCTTGATTGAAAAGTTCACAGAACTTCATGGTGATCCGTGGCGTCTTTTCGCCGTCGAAATAGAATGAAATGGAGTCGTTGGTTGGCGTAGCAGTCCATATCCGGTTGATCACTCCAGGTCCAGATAGGTCGGCCAGTACCAACTTGTCGCCTTCTTTCCTAATATACGAATACTTTCCAGAGAATCCATCATCGTTTCCGCCTGTCCTATCATAGCTGGAAACTTGCTCAACGGTTGTGTGGGACCGATAGGATGGCAGCAGGTCAATTTGGCTCAATTGCGCCATTTCTGTGCTAAAAGTTGTTTTTTGTGCATTTAATGCTAAACAGCATAAATTGAATAAGGTGAGTACAAGGAGTCTAAATGCTGGATGATGTTTCATTGACTTGGTGATTCTAGAGAACAAATTTTGGGGGAGATAAAGGTCAGTTTTCTATATTATTATCAAAAATCCAGTTGCAAGAATTCTTTTCCTGCAACTGGATTGTTTAGTGACAGTGTTCACTTTGATTCGAGGAAAACTGCCTGTATATGGCTTATCAAAGACAGCTTACTTATTTTACTGTAACCTTTTGGTGCAGAACTTGGTCACCGTTCTTTACCTCAACGATGTACAATCCAGTAGGAACGGTGATGCGCAGACTGTTTTTAAATAGTGCATTCTCCACTTCAACACCAGTTGTGCTGTACACTTTAGCTTGCATGGCGTTTGTAGTTTGACTGGTGATGCCTATGTATCCCTTACCAGTTGTGATGACAGGTTTGGCAACTGTGAACTCTTGTACGTTGGTTGAAACACTTAAAGTTTGCATTGGTGCGAAG
>CAMQBP010000215.1 GCA_946999025.1 uncultured Prevotella sp.
CGCTTAACCACCGTTTCTCTTCTCTTGTTGGCCGGAATAAAGGCAGCAAAAGATGGAGCTATAGAAATAAGCAGTGCGAAGAGAATAGAAGAGGCTTACGAAGCTTTTTTGAATGCTAAATTCTGTAACACAGAACGTAAGATTAAATTAGTCCCGATAGATCATGATAAAATAGCTTATGATAAGATTTACAATAATGAAGAATTGCTGGATGAAAATTCAAAACTTACTCGTAACTACCGCCATTTTTACGATAAACTGACAAGAAAACCACAAGTTCTTTCATTTGACCAATTGCTTGATGCCATTGAGCGTTTACAAATTATATCTATAGAGTTGGATAAAGATGATGACGCACAACTTATTTTTGAGAGTCTTAATTCTACAGGATTAGCACTCACGGAAGCCGATAAAATACGCAATTATCTTTTGATGTCACTGACACCAGATGAACAGCAGCTCTGTTTCAAAAACTATTGGCAAAAGATAGAGCTTGCAACAGAAAGCCAACCAACAAGATTTCTACGCGACTATCTCACCATTAAACAGCAATTACAACGTCCTGTCCGCCTGTCCAATATTTATTTCGAATGGAAAAAATATATGGTTGGACACGACCGTAAAGAAGAACTGATTGAAATGCTGAACTATGCATGTTATTATCAGAACGTGACAGAGGCAAAGTTATCGACAAGCAAACTTTCGGATAAGATGCGTCATATCTGCAACATAGAAACAGATGTAACGAATGTGTTCTTCATTCAATTTTTGAAATATGTTTCTACCAATGCTCTTTCGGAAGATGAAGTGTACAAGGTAATTGACTTGGTAGAAAACTACTTGGCAAGACGTATTGTTTGTAATATGCCTGCTAATGCACTAACCCAAGTATTCTGTGCTTTGCACAAAGATGTACTGAGAAGCATTGAAGAATATGGTTCTGCTAATATAGAACTGACTTGTTCTTATTCAGACATATTAACTTATCATATTATGCGACGTGATGGTAACTATCAGTTGCCAAGAGACGTGCCGTTTGTGGAAGCAATAAAGACACGTGATGCTTATCACATGTTGAAGCCATTCCAAGTTTTCCTTTTTGAAAGACTTGAGAACGCTGTGCATGGTGAGTATAACGATGTAGCTACCGACATGAAAAAGAAGAATGCAACCATTGAACATATTATGCCACAAACTCTTAATAGTGAATGGAAATCTATGCTTGGAGACAACTTTGAAGAGATACAAGAGAAATATCTTCACACGTTTGCAAACTTGACCTTGACAGGCATCAATAGCGAACTAAGTAATAAGCCGTTTGCTGTAAAGCGTGATGGAAAGACTCTAGGGAAGGAATTATACCCAGGTTACAAAAACTCAAAATATCGTCTGACAAGAAATGTTACCCTATGCGAGAAGTGGACTGAAACAGAGCTACGTAATCGTTGCAATGAGATAGTGGAAACGTTTTTACGTCTCTATCCCTTGCCACAAACTGCATTCAAGCCATTGCAAAAGCCTATTGATGAAGTAGCTTTGGAAGAAGAAACGTTCTCTCCAACAAACAGACAACTAAAAGGATTTCGTCTTTTTGGTAATGAGTATGCTGAAACGACATGGAAAGAGATGCTTTTGCGAGTGGTTAAGGTTGTGGAGCAGAAATACACAGATATTGTAGATGCCCTCTACGATACCGAAGGATACTTTTGGTCTGCTGAACGAGCTGATATGAGATATTGCACACTTATTGCCCCACAAAAATACTTGTGGACATCAATGGACAACAAAAGTAAACTTCGCTGTTTACGTTTTCTGTTTGAAAAGTGTGACATAGCCGAGTCTGAATTGGTGATGTTGCTTGAACCCATAAAGGAATAAAGTTATATGGAATATATAGATTTCAAGAAATTAATAGATGCCCTGACCGCTAGACCTAAAGAAACAGAGTGGTTAGAATTCAAGCACAATTTTCATTCAAAGGAAGAAATTGGTGAAAGACTACTGGCCGTGTCAAATAGTGCCTACTTGTGTAATATGCCATTTGGCTATATCGTGTTTGGAGTTGATGATGTAAGCCATCATGTAATTGGAACAGACTTATACGGCAAACTGAAAATGGTCGGCAACGAAGAACTTGAATCTTGGTTGTCAACCCGCTTGAATCCTCGTATTGACTTTGAAATAATAGATGATTTTGATTATGAGGAGGATGATGGGGGGGGGAAATAGGCACAACTATATCCCATATTGGGCATAAATCATGTAACTGGCATGTAGCTGGAAGTCTCAAATAAGCAGTATTACTATATCAACCTCGCATAAATTGGGGTATACAGCATATAACTTCCATGTAACTGGCATGTAACTGAGAAATGATTGGTAAACAAAAAATAAGGATTAGAAATGACAACGACGATAAATAAAGAACAAAAGTACCCTAATGTTCCAAATCTAAGATTCCCTGAGTTTGAAGGGGAATGGAGGAGAACTTCACGTATCTTCAAGTCAGTTATTTTTCAATAAATCTGTGTCGTACCAATATCACTATGACCAAGCATCTTACTGAGTGTTTCCATTGAAATGCCATTTGACAAACAAATCGTTGTCGAAAAGGTATGTCTTGCCATCTGAAAGGTTAAACCTTTCTCTATCTGGCATATCTGCCCGATGTTCACACACAGCAAAAGAAATTAAAGCTGTCATTGACTCCCTATAATTCTGTAGATGGGAGGTAAATGATTAGTATTAGTATCATTTCAATCACACATAGAGTAATCACAATTTATAATACATAAGAGATATGGAAGAATTAGTAGATCCTCGAAAATCTATCTTTGAACAGATTAAACATATTGATGAGAATGGCATAGAATATTGGTCAGCACGAGAAATGGCAAAAGTGCTTGAGTATTCTGAATACCGCCATTTTCTGCCAGTAATAGAAAAAGCAAAAGAGGCATGTGCTAATAGTAATAACAATCCCTTAGACCATTTCGAGGATATCCTCGAAATGGTCAGTATAGGATCTGGAGCAAAACGCCCTTTGGAATCTGTAAAACTATCCCGTTATGCCTGTTACTTGATTGTACAGAATGCTGATCCTAGCAAAGAAGTAGTGGCGAATGGACAAACTTATTTTGCAGTTCAGACACGGATTGCAGAGATAAAGCAGATGGACGAATACAATCGTCTGACGAGCGAAGAAGAAAAACGCCTCTTTTTGCGTACAGAACTAGCTCACCACAATAGCCAGCTGGCTAATGCTGCCAAGAATGCTGGTGTTGTTGAATCTCGTGATTATGCCATCTTCCAGAATCATGGCTACAAAGGTCTTTACGGTGGATTAGACGCAAAAGCGATTCATGCTCGAAAAGGTTTGAAGAAAAGCCAAAAGATACTCGATCACATGGGAAGTACGGAGTTGGCAGCCAATCTGTTTCGCGCAACGCAAACCGAAGAAAAACTACGTCGCGAAAACATAAAGGGAAAAACAAAGGCAAACCAGACACACTATGAGGTGGGGAAAAAAGTTCGGCAAACGATTGAAGAACTTGGCGGGACCATGCCAGAAGACCTGCCCGTGGCTGATAGTATAAAAAGTTTGGAAACTAAGGGGAAAAAGCAATTAAAGGATAAAGGAAACAAGTAGCAAAATTACTCAAAGATATGTCCCAATTGCCAATCCATAGAAGTTCACAACTCACAGATTTAGGTGTATATCTGAAGACGATTCTCTCTCGAACATCTGCATTTTCAGAAAAATACGCCTTTTCCCATACTGACGACTATTATTTCTTGGGTTTCATAGAGGAGGGACAATGGCGCTTGAATATTGATTTCAAGGAATACACTTTCGAAAAAGGAAGTCTGGCAATTATCCGTCCGGGACAAGTGCATCGTATCATCGACGCTTCCAATCTTTCTGCAAAATTCCTGATTATTGACTCGGTATTGGTAAATAAGGAGGAAAAACGAATGCTGGAGCGATATGGTAACCAAGAGATACAATTATCCAACATCTCGGAATATAAACAGCTATTGCA
>CAMQBP010000216.1 GCA_946999025.1 uncultured Prevotella sp.
TCGGTGCATCTTGTGTCAGCTGATAGCCCACGAATGGAGACATTGCATCGTCCTTAGTCATCCAGCTCCACTTTTGGTAATACTGCTTCGGGCTGTTCTTCGCCTCTGAATAGTATTGCAAGTAAGAACCCTTGAAAACAGGACTTGGCGTCATTGCCGTCACAGGAATACCAATCTGTTGCCATGTGTAAGGCTCTGCTTGTAGCGTGCGACCCTGTGTAGGCGAACCAGCAAGTTTGTCCTCAATCTTTAACATCTCGTTGCCAATCTTCTTGCCACGTCCGTAGAGTTCTACTGTTGCATATACATCAGACTTGCATGGGTCGGCATACGAAACAGCAAACGAACCGCTGGCATCTGTTCCTTTCTCGTCGGTCTTGATCACCAACTTCTTGGCATCGCCAGGCTGATTGTAACCTACTAACGCAGTAGAAACAACCACACTACTCTTCTTCGATACTACAAGAGCCTTGTCTGACTGGTTCTCCAGTGTTCCGATGGTCAGCACCTTGTCCTCTGGCAATACACAGTCGTTCTTGGCTGCGCCTTTCTGTGCAGGGTTCCTTGGATTGGCATTGTTTGACTCGGTAGCAAATACCACGTCTTCGCCATCTCCTGGCACTTTAACCGTCCAGTTGTTTTGATTCTCAAACTTGGTATCCTCATTACCTACCCATAGGTTTTTCTCCATCGGTCCCGTGCAATCGCCAACAGTGATGATTACCTTACGTTCGCCACCGGAGCTTCCGGCACAAGTAGGTATCGATTGTGCGAACTTGGTACCTACAGTGAACTCATACCTTCCTGCTTTGGGGAAAGTGGCATCTATAGCGTTACCTGTACCCACCTGTACCGTCTCTTGCGTGTCAAGGTCTTTGCGAGTCCATGTCACATCATACATATAGGTAGACACGGGTAACTCTAAATGGTTGGGAGCAAGTCCCTGACCATAACACTTCTCTGTCCACTCTGCTTCTACTTCAGGAATTCCAACAGGAGAGATATAGACGTTTGACACCTGTGCAGGGCAACCATTGCCATAATTATATTGTGCGGTTACCTGATACCATCCCTCTGCAAGTCCGCTGAACACGCGAAGAGAAGCATCTGCGCCCTTATCTTCGTCGATGTGCGCTGTCTTAAGGACATCTCCCACAGGAGTTATCACGTTATTCTGCTCTATAGCTTTTTTAATTTCGTAGTGCAACGGATAAGTAGCTTCATATCCATGTCTGATACCTACAGTGATAAGACCAGAGTTTGAATCTTTCAAATTGCACATGGCACCTTGAACCTCAAAAGCACCGTTGCCCGTGGCGGAAGGAAGAGGTATCTTGAATGACTTGATGGCAAAATTATTTTTGCCTATATGTACGCCAGAAACATAAGGAATATACTCACCCATCAGCACGGAATATTTCTTATCGTTTTCATCCTTTGGCTGATGTACATCTATGCTTGCCTCAAAATAGCTCAACTTTCCTGTCCACAGCTTTTCTTTTTCCCTATACTCTCGGCGACCTATGTTAAATTTCCAATCATCGGTACCTAGTCCAGAATAATAATCCATTTCCATCCAGTCTGGACAACTACCAATGTCAAAGACACCAAAGTTTATAAGTACATCGTTTCTATCACAACCAGTTAAGATCTTGAATCCATTCTTATATCCATCGGTATTACAGGGAATATACTTACGACCACTTGCAACATCCATTGTATAAGTTGCGGAGGGATTCCCACAACGGTCTTGCAACGTAATTTTGTACTGTCCTACTGGTATATCATAAAGAACGTATTCTCCTTTTTTATTACCATAGTTGTCCGTTAAAATTCTGTTAGGAGCAAAATCTTTCAGTACGATGGGAAATTTTAGGGTATAATCATATTGCACATCACTCAGGAACTCGCTAATCTTGTAGGTACCAGTTGAAGCGCCATCAGCTCGCTCAATCTTGATATCCACATTATCGGTATAGCCAGGAGTATATATAGCTGCACCACCTGCATTCCCGTGAATTCCATAAAAGCATTTAGTTGGCACCTTCCCTTTATCATTTTCTATCGTTAAAGTGTTTAGTGGGGGCTCTGTTATAACAGCCTCTTTGGAAAGTTTTACCGTGCTACAACCGTCGTCATAGACGATGCGGTAAGTGCCGGCACCATACTCGTTGAGATTAAGGGTGCGACGCGGTGCATCTTCAAACAAGGGCACACCATCAAGTGGCACATCGATGGGCAATGCTTTCCAGCTCCCATCTCCTTGTTTTTGTTGAAGTTGTGCCTTTGTTCCTGTGGGGAAATAGTAACTAATGTTTCCTCCAGTGATGTCATAACTTAGTGTGTAGTTTTTCTTTGCATTACAGTTGTTGTCAACCTCTACGCTGCTGGCGGGTGTCAGCTTCATAGACTCTTTACCATAAAAATGCTGAGACGCTGGAGCTCCAAAGTTGACTATCTTGGTAAGTGTACTATAGATTTGTTTCATCTTTCCAGAACACAAGTCCTCATAACTTAAATACAAATAATGATAGGTAAAGTCAGTGCCTGTGTTGATGACCTTGAAAGTTAGATAGGTGAAACGACCAGAGGTACCGCTCCTGCTTTCATCATACACCAATTTCGCCAATGGGGTAGATTCCCCGTCATAATTCAGTCGAGCCGTTTTCTTGATCAGATCTATCTGTTCCTGCTTCGACTCTGGCGTACCACCAAGAATGACAAACCGTATGTACTCATTAAACTTGCAATTACCTAAATACTCACGATAATAAGTTCTCGTATGATCCACGCCTGGTCCACTGGCATTTCCCATCTTTGTAGTGATTGTAGCTGCTGTTGTTGTAGTGGGGCATACACCATTTTGCGTATCTGCCACGGTTATCTTCACTTCATCACCCCCAGATAGTTTTTCAACTTTCCAAGTACGGGCATCGGTTGCTGAACCACCCGATGTCAAGGTTTTCTTTGTGCCATCTACGCTGGTGATTTCTGCCGTATAGTGAAAAGGCCCTAAACCATTGTACACTTTTACCTCAACGCTACCATTGTTGCTACCTTTAGAAGAGCAATAGGGATCCGACTTTGTAAATTCCATATCTGGCGAAAGATACGTTTCATTGATCTTCTTCACCTCTACCTGACCAGCATACTCTTGTTTATTGCCGCTGGTAGTTTGGAAGTACACGTTGTATGTGCCCTCTGAAAGGTTATACCATGTTTTAGTCCACGTGTTAGGATCGGTTGACGACTGCCGCAAATGGGCATCATCCAACTGCTGTACACCATTTACTGTGATGACGCTGGTGGGATTACCTGGCTTACGAATTTGCGCGGAGCCATTAGGCTTAACTCCGTTCGTGCCTGTCACACTTAACGTAACAGATCCCCCAGACGCTCCACAGCCAATGTCTATCTTTGACACTTTGTAGGGATAGGTCTGGGCAAAGGTTGCCACGCCAAAGGTGAGCATCATGACGAGCATGAGCAGGCAGCGTTGCCATACTTGAGGTCTATATGACCTCGGAGAAGTAAAATTTTTCATCGGATTTTCTTTAATTCTTTTTTTACTGTTTCAAAACATACATACAGCATTGATGCCATCAGTCGAACCATCCGGAATTCATGTCGAAGTCCTCGTCGAACCCACCTTCCTTTGCATCAATGGGTTGCATACCTGATTTGTCTGGACTTACTCCCGCATTGGGACCGCCCATGATTTGCAGGGGTAGCAATAAGATGCTTGGTGTTACATAACTTTTCTTCATATTCTCAATTTTTAGCGTTTATTCGTTACTCTACAAGGCAAGCCTGTCTTATCGGACAGTAGCTTACCATCACTGATATCATTAAAAACAAACCTTATTGTCAATGTGTGACGGCAGTTGCAGATAGAAAACTTGCCTATTTACAAGGCGTCACATGTAGTACTGGCATAAATTTGAGGCAAAGTTATCAAGTTTTGTTAAATTTACCCCCCCATAAAGTTAATTATGCTTAATTGCTGGAAATTTAACAAGTTTGTAACCTAT
>CAMQBP010000217.1 GCA_946999025.1 uncultured Prevotella sp.
GAGTTATACCTTAACCAATAAGATTTATCGGAAAACCTACATGTATGGCAGATTCCTTCCCTTTTTCTCCTTCTCCATCTATTATACTTTTACAAAGGGAAAACGGAAACAACACGATTCCATCGAGCAGAGCAACAGCGATGAGAAGATGCGTGCGATGTGACAAAAACGCCCACATCTTAATGTCAAGATGCCAAACTAACCTTTGATGAGCGGCTGACCAATTTAATATCCAAGTAAGCAAGAATAGATTCTCGAAAGTTTTACCTAATTTTGCGGATGAACTTTTGACGGCATCTTTGCAGATTACCGTATATGGGTTGAGTGGTTCTGCTGTCATTTACTTGATGTTTAATTTGCTATAAAGTTGCTGGCAGTCTGTTTCTTAAATAAATTTTATTAGTTATATATAGTTGATTAACTCGTTTGTTGTCACACGATTATATGAGAATTAACAGAGTATTGAGATAAATGAAATTATTTACAAACATTTTGCTTATCGGTATCGTAGCAATAGGCTTTGTATCATGTGGATTGCCATACTGTAAGAAGACGCATCTAAGTGAAAATGAACTTGAATGGATAGCGTCCTACCATATAAATGATACGCTGCTGTTACATGACCAACAATCCACAGATACAATGATTATTACTGCTATCCAAGTTTCTAACAAACAACATATTTCTATATTTGATTTAAAGTCTTGTAATTGGTTAGAGGGGCAGAATGAATACAAAGCAAATGCTTCAGTAGATTTCAAATTGAAGCATAAAGACACATGGTGGGAAGGGTTGTTCTATATAGAAAAACGCTTTAATGATTCTAATATTGTTGCAATGCTAACATTAGGAGGTTTGTATTCTAAAGATATTAGTATATCCCCCAAAGAGCAGAAAATAACTGTTGTCGAAGGTGTTAATGCTGAGAATGGTGTAAATCAAAAACTAATGGGAATTCATAGCTTTATATGGGAAAAGAAAAGGGGGCTAATGAGCATAACACTAAAAGACGGTAGCAGATTCAAAATCGAAGTTTGAAACTTGGTGTATCAATAACGCGCTCATGCACCATTCCTATTCGGGGAAGGTGGAATGTGATGAATCACGATTAATCAGTACCCGTCTAACTTTCTTTCACGCTCACGGTGATGGTAACATGCAGGCCATCCCTGTTTTCAAGTTTGTAGATTAATTGTCCTGAGGCATCCATTGGAATACTTAGTTGTAGCCAATCGTATAGATAAGTGCTGTCGCCATTTGTTCCTTTTGCTACCAGGACATTGAAAGGTGTTTCAACAGCTGCCGACACCAGTTTCCATCCACCGTTACCATATTTGATTAAGAAATTCAGTAGTTCACCTTGTTGACATTCTACCTCAAGAGTGCTGCCAGTAACGTCCCAGCCTTTGTTGACGTCCACGATGACGTAGCGGACGATACCTCGGGTGTCGGCGAGCTGGAATGAATGTCTTCCCGGCTTGATGCTTTCGATGACCAGCACGCCATCTGGGTCGATGCCGACTTTAGCCACACCATTTTCCTGGGTGTCACGCAGTATCTTTATCTTTCCTGTTCCGAACTTGAGGCTTGGATATCTCTGTCTCACCCCATACGATAGGTTCAGGTCGTAGGTAGTGGGTGTCAAGTCAGGGTGTGTGGATTTTATTTTGATGTGTTGTGACAATCCACTCTCGTCCGTGACCTTCAGAAAGGTATAGTCGGCGATGAGTTCTACGGTCACATGGTGGTCTTTGATGGTGATTTTGGGTGCAGTAGGCGATTGGGTATCCTCAGTTTCTACTGTGAACTTGCCCTTGCATTTGATTACGTCAAACGAAAATGTGAGCTGGTCTGTTGTTACCTCCTCGGCTACAGAAATCTCTGGTGGTGTAGGGTCGCCTTCCTCAAAAGTGTCGCTGCAGGCGGCAAGGCATGCCACCACGCATCCAATGAGGAACATTCTAAAAATCTTCTGGTTCATATCTCGTGATTTATGGCTTCAGTGTATTTTTTGCTTCTTTGATGATTTCCAGGCATTCCTGACATCGGTTGGAGATGCCTGTCTTACTTTGCAAAGTTAGTATTTTTGACTAAACCAGAGAAATTATCAACCTAAAAACCATTTGAAGTTGAATCTACCCAATGATATTTGTCTTTGTCCATGAAGGGACATTCAAAATGATTTCATATCTTTGCAACATGAATTTTCTACGCAGTATGTTGATGGTAGCCATGGGTGGCGCTGTTGGTTCGGCCATGCGGTATCTTACATCTAAAGTCATGCAAGATTGGCTTCCCAATTCCTTTCCCTATGGTACGTTTGCAGTCAATCTTTTGGGCTGTCTGGTCATTGGAATCCTCTATGGCCTGTTTGACCAGAACATGCTTGGTAACAATAATCTCAAACTACTCTTGATAACAGGTTTTTGTGGGGGCTTTACCACCTTTTCCACTTTCTCTCATGAAAGTTTGTCTCTCGTGCAACAAGGTCACCTGTCGTATGCCGTTCTGTATGTGGGAGGGAGTGTTTGCCTCGGAATGATCATGGTATTGATTGGTATCAAACTGGCAGGTTAGCCTCCGTGCCGTCTTTTTCTGTAGTTCCTACCATGCAACGTCTGAATGATGTTTTTACGAAAAAATGCGTTAAACAAAAGTTTTTCTCACTTCTTCCTCCGATTATCAATTTTATTTTTTACCTTTGCACCCATAAACTTATTCGCTTTCGGGAATAAGTCGGACTTGTAGCTCAGTTGGTTAGAGCAACAGACTCATAATCTGGAGGTCCCTGGTTCAAGCCCAGGCTGGTCCACATTGAATATCAAGGAGTTGCAAAGTTTCTGCAACTCCTTTTTCTTTTGCTTGCGAACACATTGCGAACACGGGATATCACGGCTCAGTAGAAAATCAATGGGGATAGGCATATAGTTTTGCAATTCTGAATAGGAAGAACTTCTTGTCTGCCACTCCTCTTAGATTGGCTCGGAAAAGTTTAATTTTGGCATTGAACGATTCTGCCATGGCATTCGAAGATCTGTTGTTATAGAAGTTCAATATCTCATCATAATGCTCGTAAAATGTGGCAGCAATCACATTGAATGAATGGAAGTCTGCCTCTTCAACTTTATTGTACCACCGTGCCATGGAGAGCCTGGCTGCATCCTTGATGGTGTTCTTGGCGAAGATCATGCGCAGTGAGTGGCACAGTCCGTATGCCTTTTGGATGTCCGGATATTGTTCAAAAAGAATTTTGGCGCGCAGTTTCTGCCGCCCTGTCCATTTGTCAGCGGACTTGAAGAGTAGGTATCTTGACCTGGCGAGAAGCTCCTTCCCTGTATCTCCGTTGGCGTATCTGTATGGTTTGTATGGCTTGTCGCAGAGCTTAGCTTCCTCCATCTCGTCGTTTGCCTGCTGTATGGCATCCCAGCGGTGCTTGATGCGCAACTCCTGTACGGCATCGCATGCTAACTTCTGTACATGGAACCTGTCGATGACACGCTTGGCATTGGGAAATGAACTTTTGACGATTTTGCGCATGGAGTCTGACAGGTCCAGGGTGACTTCCTCAACAGAGGAGCGTTTGTCCTCATCAATCCTATCCAGCACCGCTATGACATCTTCCGACTTTGTTCCTGCAACTACTGCTACAAGACTTCCTTCCCGTGTCCGTGCCGCACGGTTGGTCACAAAAGTGTACAGCTCGCCGTTGGACAGTGAAGTCTCGTCAATGGCCAGGGAAGGGCCGATGTTGTCAGGAAAGAACAGCCACTCGTCGGCATGTTCTATCTGGCCCCATTGACGGAAGCCGTTCAGGACTTCTTTATATTGTTTCTCAAATGTGCGTCCGTCAATATGATAGAAATCCTCAAGCGTACGGCAGGTCACCGGGAAGTCTCCATTGAAGATTCAAAATCGAAGTGCAAAATTTGTTGGTGTTTGGATTGTATTAAACCCAAATCGGTCATTAGGATTTCTCTGTGTCGTACGGCAAAGAGAAATCCT
>CAMQBP010000218.1 GCA_946999025.1 uncultured Prevotella sp.
CGATTGGTGTCGGTGATGAAGATTTGTCCATAGGCATCACCCGCCACCATGTTCACAATGCGCTCTACCCGACCCGCATCCAGCTTGTCAAAGATATCATCGAGTAAGAGAAGTGGCGTGGTTGACGAGGCTGTTCGCTTGAGAAAATCAAACTGAGCCAGCTTCAATGCCAGCACATAGGTCTTGTTTTGCCCCTGACTTCCCTCGCGTTTGAGCTGATAACCGCCAATCATCATCTCCAAATCGTCACGATGTACCCCATGAAGCGAATAGCCCACGGCACGGTCTTTGTGGCGGTCACGCTGGATGACATCAAGCAACGGCCCACGTTGTGCATGCGAGATATATTGCAATGACACTGTTTCGTGACACCCTGAAACATGGTCATAAATCGTTTGAAACACGGGAATGAATTCACGAACGAAGGCATCGCGCTTGGCATAGATGGCCTCTCCCTGCGCTGCCATCTCCTGTTCAAGGATTTCCATCAATGCCCCATCAGGCTCTTGTTCGGCTTTCAGCAGGGCATTTCGTTGTGTCAAGACCTTGTTGTAGCGACTCAACAGCTCTATATACGAATGATCCAACTGCGAAATAACCATGTCCAGGAAACGACGACGAGCGTCACTTCCGCCATCAATCAAGGCAGTATCCGCCGGAGAAACGAAGATGAGCGGAATCAATCCAATGTGTTGCGACAGGCGTTTGTATTCCTTCTGATTGCGTTTGAATCGCTTTCTCGTACCTCGTTTCATGCCACAATAGATGCGTTCTTCATCTCCCATGTCATTGAGATACAGGCCGTCGAGCACAAAGAAGTCGCGATCATGCGTGATAACTTGCGAATCAATGGGATTAAAAGCACTGCGACAAAACGACAAGTAATACACGGCATCCAGCAGATTAGTCTTACCTTCACCATTGTGTCCAATGAGACAATTCAACTTAGGCGAAAAGGTAAGGTCGGCTACCTGAATGTTCTTATAATTGAGTATGGATATCTTTTTGAGGATCATAGCAAATATGCCCTTGACAGACTGCGTTACAGCCGTCGGGTTCATGCAAAGTTACATGTTTTGAAGGGGAAAAACGAAAAAAGTAAGCAATATATTTCAATATATGAGATAAATGCGTTAATTTTGCAACGCATCATAGTCGGGAAGGCACTACACGCCTGGAGCCGACGTCACTGCATATCAGAAAAAACAATAAAAAAACATCATCAATAAATGGCAAACAATCAAGTGAAGAGAGATCAGGAAAACAAAGATACTCTCACCCAATCACAGGCTTTCTTTGAGAAATACAAAAAGCCCATCATCATTGCAGTCGTAGCCCTCGTTGTCATCATCGTCGGGGCATTCCTTTACAAGGCTTACGTGTCTAACCCACGTGCTGAAAAGGCCAGTACAGAGCTGGGTAAGGGTCAACAGTACTTCAATGAAGGCGATTATGAAAAAGCACTCAACGGCGACAAGATTAAATATGGAGGATTCTTGAAGGTCGCCAGCGACTACAGTAGCACAGATGCAGGCAACTTAGCCAACCTCTATGCCGGCCTCTGCTATGCCAACCTGGGCAAGTGGAAGGAAGCCGTTAAATACTTGAGCGAATACAATGGTGCCAATGATGCCATGGTAAGTCCGGCTGCTTTGGCCGCACTCGGCAACGCATACGCTCACCTCAACCAACTTGATAAGGCGGTAGAAAACCTGAAAAAGGCTGCCAAGAAAGCTGACAGCAAAGGGGATGACGGCGTAAACAACAGTCTGTCGCCCACTTTCTTGATGCAGGCTGCCAAGATTTTGGAAAGCCAGAACAAGAAAAGCGATGCACTATCGATGTATCAGGACATCAAGAAAACGTATGTCAACTCGGCTGTTGTACAAAGTGGAGAGATTGACAAATACATCGAACGCGCTTCACGATAACACTCATGGCAACCTCATTACACCCCCTCTCTAGCTACGATGCGTCGAAAGTGCCTGATGCTAGCAACATGTGTTTCGGCATTGTGGTGTCTGAATGGAATCCCGAAATAACGGGTGCCCTACTGGATGGATGCGTAGCTACACTCGAGAAACATGGCACTTTGCCTGAGAACATCCACGTAAAGACGGTACCCGGCAGCTTTGAACTCATCTATGGTGCCCATCAGATGGTGCTCAATGGCGGATATGATGCCGTCATCATCTTGGGAAGTGTCATTCGCGGAGATACTCCCCACTTTGACTATATCTGCCAAGGTGTTACCCAGGGAATCGCTCACATCAATGCCAAAAGTGAGATACCGGTAGTCTTCGGCTTGCTGACAACCAACGATTTACAACAAGCTAAAGACAGAAGCGGAGGCAAACTGGGCAACAAGGGAGATGAATGTGCCGTGGTAGCCATCAAAATGGCAAAGTTTTAACAAGCCAGAACAAGGCCCATCAAACAAAAAGAACATATCAGCAGCGAACATTGAAAGACTTCGCAGCCATAGATTTTGAAACTGCCAACAGCTGTAGAAGCAGCGTGTGCAGCGTAGGTGTGGTGATAGTAGAGAATGGGAAGATGACCGATTCGTACTATCACCTCATTCGTCCTTACCCCAATTACTACCATCCACGCAACATTGCCGTGCATGGTATTTTACCCTCAGACACGCAAGATGCGCCCACTTTCCCTGAAGTGTGGGCCGAAATAGCACCCCTCATCAAGCACCTTCCATTGGTGGCGCACAACAAAGCCTTTGATGAGAGCTGCCTGAAGGCCTGCTTCGCAACCTACGGCATGGCCTATCCCAACTATCCTTTCTATTGTACGTTGATCGCTTCACGCAGAGTTTTCTGCCATCACGAATTGGCCAATCACCAGTTACACACGGTAGCGGCCCATTTGGGTTACAACTTAGTGAACCATCACCACGCCTTAGCCGATGCTGAAGCCTGCTCGGTCATCGCATTAAACATCCTCTGACGAACGAGAAACGAAGACGAACAACGTGCGTAAAAACAAGCACACACGCCCAACTCAGGCAGGATGAACGATGTTAAAAGCCACCATTTTCAAACCATACGGCACACGCATCCATACACACTGAATACAATAAAGACAACAATATCAAAGAATTATGAAACTATTTCACCTCTTACAAGCCTACGAGTTTGATGAAATCATGCCCGTCATCAATGACATGTTTCCTGGAACCAACAAGTTCCGCCCACAGCTGAAGATGGCATACGACATGCTGCTCACCATGAAACCAGTGAACAACAGCAAGTCCATTCGCTACAAAATCATGCCCGGCGACAAGCCCGACCACTCTTATGTGGGTGCTGAAGACAGCTGTTTCAACGCTACCTGGGAGGTATGCCTGGGCAAGGACATATCGCGTGGGCAAGGTGTTGACTTAAATGACGCAGAATTGCTGGCCAACGCGTTGGTCAACCTCTGTCTGCAAGCCAAATATCCCAAAGAGTTTGAACAAGCACACCAGAAACTAATGCGGGGATAAGGTGCGAGAATGGCACGCGCCGAACCATCTTTCAACCAGCGTGAACAAACACGCAAGCCCCCTTCTGGCGCTTACTGGATGTTCCACCTCAACCCCACTTGCAGGTGAACATTCAGCGGTTTGTCCTTAAAGAAGTTCTGCGTTTCGCTCTTGTTGTCGATGTAATATTTCACGCCAGGCTCAATATAAGCCCCAAGATGCGGCGTAAAGTCATACTGCAAGCCCAAGGCAGCTTGGGTAGACAGTTGCAACTTGTCCTTGGGCATGTCGTGTTTGATGCCCTCTTTCACCGTTTTGGCATCCACGTTGAAGTCGACTTGCCCACCCGCGGTGACGTATGTTTTTAGTTTTTTGTTGCCCCAGACCGTGAAATTCACATTCAGTGGAATTCCCACATAGTGCAAAGTTTGGCGACGCGTAAGCCTACTGTCATCAAAAACTTGAATGAAATCGGAAGACAGTTTCGTGTACACCAACCCCGATGTCAATGTCCATCGCTG
>CAMQBP010000219.1 GCA_946999025.1 uncultured Prevotella sp.
CAGCGGTTTTCTTTTATCTTATTGTTAAATTGTCACTCGAAAAGTCGGATGAACCATAAATAAGATAACAATATAGCAATCAATCAATTACAAACACTTGAAAACAAACGGAGCAAACTCATTGAGTTTGGACTCCAAAGTCAATGACTTTACCCGTCAATGTCATGCAGTTTGGTAGCCAAACTCAACGCTTTTGATTTCGCATTGACATCGGTTGCAAACAAAGACCGTTATCTCTACATTCTATACGAGTATTTTTTGTATTTTTGTAGACACAACCAAACTAACAACTTCAAACAATGAAAAAGGTACTATTCACACTTCTATTTTTACTGACGAGCACGCTTGCTTGGTGCCAGTTGGCAGATACGCCACTACGAGTTGGCGTGGCTGGAGTGACACACGATCATCTGGGCGGCGTCGTTTCGCGCATGAAAAAAGGCGATATACAGGTGGTTGGCATCTGGGAAGCTAACGAAACTTACAGAACCAACAACAGCTTAACTGGTAAAATTGACAACCGCAAATTCTTCAAACGTCTGGAAGACATGCTCGATCAAACCAAACCAGAGGTGGTGGTGGCATACGGATCGATTCTCGACCACATGAAAGTGGTCGAAGCCTGCGCTCCCCGGCACATCCATGTGATGGTGGAAAAGCCACTGGCTACGACCTACAAGCAAGCGATGAGAATGGCTGAATTGGCCAAGAAATACGGCATCAAGATTTTGACCAATTATGAAACGACTTGGTATGCCACCAACCATCAAGCCAAGAAGATGGTAGATAGCGGCCAACTCGGTCACATTAACAGAATCAACGTGTACGATGGGCATGAAGGTCCCATAGAACTTGGGTGCAGTAAGAAATTCACCGACTGGCTGACCGACCCCGTTCAAAATGGCGGCGGAGCTGTCATCGACTTTGGATGCTACGGGGCCAACCTCGCTACCTGGATAATGAAAGGACAGAAACCCACCAGCGTGTATGCGGTATTGCAACAAAACAAACCTGCAGTCTACCCTAAAGTTGACGATGATGCAACGATTGTTCTCGAATATCCCAACACCACGGTTCTGATCATGGCTTCCTGGTGCTGGCCAACCAGTCGTAAAGACATGTATATCTACGGTGACAAAGGCTATATATATCAACACACTGGAACACAGATGGAAACAATGATTGATGGCAAGCGACAAGCTGAGTTCAAGGCTCCAGCCTTACCATATCCATACGATGACTCCATGAGTTACCTGAAGGCTGTACTGCGTGGAAAGATAACTATGAATCCTACGGACTTGTCGGCATTGGAAAACAACCTGACGGTTGTTCAAATTCTTGAAGCAGCCATCGAAAGCAACAGGACAGGGAAAGCCATCAAACTGTAGCTTCAGATGATGGCCTAAGACTTTTCACGCATACTAATTTATGAGGATAGATATCCAATAAAAGCCCATTTCATCGAGAGTCGTATCATTATTTTTAGGTATTTTGCACAATGCATCGTCATTTGCAACTCTGTTGCATATTAAATTTTGTATTTTTGTGCATAAGATAGAGAGACAAAGATGAAGTTATCAGAGTTAAAAACAGGCGAAACAGGCGTTATTGTCAAAGTTACTGGTCACGGTGGCTTTCGCAAACGCATCGTTGAAATGGGCTTTATCAGCGGGAAAAAGGTTGAAGTGCTATTGAATGCGCCATTGAAAGACCCAGTAAAATATAAAGTGATGGGTTACGAAGTGTCACTCAGACACTCGGAGGCCGATATGATTGAGGTCGTATCCTTGGAAGAAGCCAGGACGCATAAACCAACCAAAAACAGTTACCAAGGAGCCTTTTCTGATGACGATTGCGACGACATCCAGCGCATGACTGAACAGCAAATTAATGCCGTTGCCATGAAGAAGAGCCGAACCATCAATGTAGCCTTGGTGGGAAACCCTAACTGCGGGAAAACATCGCTGTTCAATTTTGCATCCGGCGCACACGAAAGAGTGGGCAATTATTCGGGTGTCACCGTTGATGCCAAGGAAGGTCATGCCAGTTTTGAAGGCTATGAGTTCAACATAGTTGACCTTCCCGGCACTTATTCGCTCTCGGCTTATTCGCCGGAAGAACTCTATGTGCGGAAACAAATCGTAGAGAAAACCCCAGATGTCGTTATCAATGTCATAGATACTTCAAACTTGGAGCGAAACTTTTATCTAACAACACAACTCATTGACATGCACCTTCGTATTGTCTGTGCGTTAAACATGTACGACGAGTCAGAAGATCGAGGGGACCGGATTCATATCGACAAGCTGTCCGAACTTTTCGGCATCCCGATGGTTCCTACGGTATTTAAAAATGGTAGAGGAGTCAAAGAGCTGTTTCATCAGGTCATCGAGACATACGAAGGCAAGGAAGATGCCCAACCACAATTCCGCCATATACATATCAATCATGGGCATGAAATAGAGCAAGGCATTGCTGACATCCAGGCTTTCTTGAAGCAAGACGAAAACATTCGGCAGCGCTACTCTACCCGATATCTGGGCATCAAGCTGATGGAACACGACCATGACGTGGAAAAGATGATCAGTTCACTGCCCTATGCAGACAAGATATTTGCTGCCAGGGACAAGGCTGACAGACGCGTAAGGGAGGAAACGAATACCGACAGCGAGACAGCGGTGATGGATGCGAAATACGGCTTTATTCATGGAGCGCTGAAAGAGGCAGCCTACAAGACTGGAGACAAGAAAGACACCTACCAACTTACGCACTGGCTGGACAGCTTTATCACGAATAAAGTTTTGGGTTTTCCTATCTTCATAGCTTTGATGTGGCTGATGTTCGAAGTAACCTTCTCACTCGGTCAATATCCCATGGACTGGATAGAAACCGGCGTTGCCTGGCTGGGACAGACCATTTCCACCTATTTTCCTGACGGTCCCATCAAAGACATGCTCGTCGACGGAGTCATCGGGGGCGTAGGTGCCGTCATCGTCTTCTTGCCACAAATATTAATTCTGTACTTCTTCATCTCTTATATGGAGGACAGCGGATACATGTCTCGTGCAGCTTTCATCATGGACAAGCTGATGCACAAGATGGGATTGCACGGCAAATCGTTCATTCCTCTCATCGTGGGCTTCGGCTGTAATGTGCCCGCCGTGATGGCAACACGAACCATTGAAAGCCGAAAGTCAAGACTCATCACCATGCTTATCTTACCCATGATGAGCTGTTCGGCCCGACTTCCTGTTTATATCATGATCATCGGCACATTCTTCTCGACCCAGTATCGGTCAACGATGATGATGTCGCTGTATCTCATCGGCATCCTCATGGCGGTCTTTCTGGGCTGGTTGTTCAGCAAATTCGTCATCAAGGGCGAAGACACCCCCTTTGTGATGGAACTTCCTCCGTACCGTTTACCGACCTGGAAAGCTATCACCAGACATACTTGGGAGAAGGGGAAATTATATCTCAAGAAGATGGGTGGCATCATCTTGGTGGCCAGTATCATTGTCTGGGCATTGGGCTATTTTCCCCATTACGAGCATCTGTCCAGGGCTGAACAGCAAGAACAGAGCTACATTGGACGTATTGGCAAGGCCATAGAACCAGTATTCAGGGTGCAAGGTTTTAGTTGGAAACTGGATGTGGGCATCGTGGCAGGTGTTGGAGCTAAGGAAATCGTGGCTTCAACGATAGGTGTGCTCTATTCGTCAGAAGGGAGTGTTGATGGAGATGACGCAACATCAGATGAGCCCGAGAAGTATTCACGGCTGAGAAAACAGATGACAGCCGATGGTATTACGCCCCTAACCGCATACGCCTTCTTGCTCTTCATCCTGTTATACTTCCCCTGCGTGGCCGTGATTGCCGCCATCAAAGGTGAAACAGGTAGTTGGAAATGGGCATTGTTCTCGGCCGGATACACCACTCTTCTAGCATGGATTGTATCTGCAGCCTTCTATCAAATAGGAAGTCTGTTTATCTCATAGT
>CAMQBP010000220.1 GCA_946999025.1 uncultured Prevotella sp.
ACAATGATCACTCCAAGGAAATGATCTTCCCACTTCGCTACGAAGGTGCTGAAACCATGACTTGGGGAGGTATGACTGCTCTGTTGTGTTGGGGTTCTGCACAATTCCAAGAAGAGACGAATGCCAAGGGAGCTTGGCAAGGAGTACGTGCCAAGTCGTCACTGCTCAAGTTGTTTACCAATGAGAAAAAGCATGAGGAAGACACTCGTTTCGCCATGCTGCGCTTGGATGGAACCAAGAATGTGGAAATTGTCAATGAGGCAGATTTTAAGGACAATGGCATTCCTGTAACCAAATTCTGTAATCTTAATAAGGATGGCAGCAAGCCAGCATCTTCTGAGGCTTATGTAGACTTCCCATTGTTCCGCTTGGGCGAGATTTACTTGAACTTGGCAGAGGCAGTTCTCCGTGGAGGAACAGGTGCAACCAAGAATGAAGCCATGAACTATCTGAACGAATTGCGTAAGCGTGCCTATAAGGATAAGACCGTGGCTCCTATCGATGACAACAACTTCACACTGAAGTTCTTGCTCGATGAGCGTGGGCGTGAACTCTTCTTCGAGGCACAACGTCGCACCGACCTCGTGCGTTTTGGTAAGTACACCTCTGCCGATTATGTGTGGCCTTGGAAGGGTGGCGTTGCGGAAGGTAAAGCAGTGAACGACAAGTACATGATATTCCCATTGCCTTCTGACGACATTGGATCGAACCAGAACTTGAAACAGAATGATGGTTATTAATGGATTAAAACAAAACAGATCATGAAACTAAAAAATATATTATTTCTTGCAGCTGGTTTCTTGGCAATGACATCGTGTTCGGATGACATCACCACACCAGTACTCAGCTTGCAACAAGCTGCGAAGCTCAACGCTGTCAATCCAGCCACGATAACTTTCACAAAGGCAAACAGTGCTGAGGCTTTTCCACAAATCAGTTGGGAAAAAGCAAATTACGGCAAGGGTGCTGTGGTTGAATACACTGTTACCATTACCAATAATGAGAACAAAAAGAGCATTGAGGCAGGTAACACCGAGGATAACAAACTCACGTTTACCAATGAGGAGATGAACTCGCTGTTGGCAAAGATAGGTGCCTATCCCGGTCATACCTATGATTTCACCGTGTCTCTAAAGTCTTCTGCATTCAAGACGTTGACCAACGATGCGCAGAACACTGTCAACTTCAAGGCAACGCCTTACGACCCCAATACCGTGAACATTGATTGGAGCTATGCCTACGTGGCTGTGGGTTATCCAGAGTGGGATTATTCCAAGGCTTATCTCCTTGGTGACCCTGACGGTGACGGTACCTATCAAGGTTGGGTGCAGTTTGACGACGAGTGTTCTTTTGCTGTCGTGGATGGCAAAGACGTTACCAAGGTACTCGCCAAAGACCTGAAGGTTGATGCAGACCACAAAGGATTTGTGGAGGTGACGCTCACGCCCGACGGCAATGTGACTATCGGACAACCCTGCGAGTGGGGTATGATTGGAGCAGCCACATCTGGCGGGTGGTCCAAAGACACCAAGATGGAGTACGACAAGGACACCCGTATGTGGACCGCGGTAACACCGTTGACCGATAAAAAGTTCAAGTTCCGCGCCAATGAAGGATGGGACATCAACTACGGCAGCGACCCAACGAATCCCGAAGTGCTGTCCAAGGGTGGCAACGACCTCAAGGTGGCCAAGACCCACGCATACATCGTGAAGCTCAATTTGACCACTGCTGGCAAGTACACTTACACCATGGAAGAGACCGACATCGAACTGTCAAGCTCAGAACTGACTGTGCCTGGCTCTTATCAAGGTTGGAACCCGACCGCTGAAACTGTTTACCGCCTCAAGTCTGAGAGCCGCGACTTCCAATACACGGGCATCTACTACTATCCTGCCAACACCGAGTTCAAACTCTATGACGACGGCAAATGGCTGGGAAGTGTAGGCGAAGTGAAGTGGAACGACACCAAGACTAAGGCAGAGTTTGCCCTTGGCGATGGTGCCAATATCAAGCTCACTGAAGCTGGTTATTACCGCATTACTGCCAATACCAAGAAGATGATTGCCTCCGTTGCTAAGACAGGATGGGAGATTATCGGTTCTGCTACCCCCGATGGATGGGACAAGGGACAGCTGATGACCTACAACCCAGAAACCAAGAAGTGGTCTATCACTATAAAAATGGTGGACGGTGAGTATAAGTTCCGTTGGGACGGTTCATGGGAAAAGAATCTCGGTGGTGCCCTATCAGGTCTTACCGATGGTGGCGATAACATCAAGATTGGTGCAGGTACCTACCTCATCGAGCTTGACCCTGAAGCCAAGACTGCTACCGTAACAGAGCAATAATTCGTTACGAGAGTAGAATATTGAATATAAAAGGCGCACTCTCACATGTGGATAGTGCGCCTTTTTTTTACCAAATTACATATTTATCACTACTAACAAGTAATGGCAATGAAACATATATACACCTTATTATTACTGATGCTGGCACTCGCTGGCAATGTTCATGCACAAGGTTGGCCCAAGGATTACAAGGGCGTGATGCTGCAAGGCTTTTATTGGGACAGCTACGAAGACACGCAATGGAGTCATTTAGAGAGCCAGGCGGACGAGCTGTCCAAGTACTTCTCACTTATTTGGGTGCCACAGTCGGGCTATTGCAACACGGATCAAAACCAAATGGGCTATGCGCCTATATGGTGGTTCAGACACGACAGCGCATTTGGTCGCGAAACTGAACTGCGCAAGATGATCAAGACCTTCAAAGAAAAAGGCACTGGCATCATCGAAGACGTGGTCATCAATCACCGCAACGGCAACACCAACTGGTGTGATTTCCCCACGGAGACGTGGAAAGGGCAAAACTTCACATGGTCGCTTGCCGATATTTGTAAAGGGGATGACAAAGGAAAAACAGAGCGAAATGGCTATGCGTTGACAGGCAACAGCGACACGGGCGACGACTTCAACGGTGCACGCGATATCGACCACACCTCTGCGAATGCCCAAAAGAACATCAAGGCTTATCTTGATTTCTTGTTGAATGATTTGGGTTACACTGGTTTCCGTTACGATATGGTCAAAGGCTTTGCAGCCAATTACATAGGCATGTACAACACGTCTGCCAAACCCGTGTACTCGATTGGCGAGTATTGGGACAACACAGGCAACATCAAGAACTGGATTAATGGCACCAAGGTAGACGGTGTTCCAACCTCTGCTGCCTTCGATTTTGACATGAAGTATCGTATTTATGATGCTTTTCGTTCCGGTGGCGACTGGTCAAAACTCAATGGCGAGTGTCTTGCAAGAGATTCATATTACAAGCAATATGCCGTAACGTTTGTCGACAATCATGATACAGGTCGCACCGATGGACATGGCAGCAATCCGCTGTTTGCCAACATCGAGGCTGCCAATGCCTATATTCTCGCCATGCCAGGCACGCCTTGCGTGTTCCTGCCGCATTGGCTTCAATACAAAACCGCCATCAAGCGGATGATTGCCACACGCCGTGCCGTGGGCATAAGCAACACCAGCGACATCGTGCAATCCTATGCCAAACACGATGGCTTCGTGCTGAAAGTAAAAGGTAACCAAGGTGATTTGTTGCTGATACTGGGGACAACGACAGATGCCAACACGCAAGGCATGAAGCCGGCCACCTCGGGTGACAACTATAAAATGTATGTCAGCAATGCCGTCAACATTGATGAGGTAACAAGCATCAAGGAAGAGAAGTCTACATTCCGGGCACCTTCATTTTGTGTGGTGAACGATGGCGAGACCTGTGCTTTCTTTGAAAAGCCAAAAGACTGGAGTTCCGACATCAAGTGTTGGGCATGGAACGCTACCGGAAACTTTACTGGTGGCACGTGGCCCGGCGTGGCATGCACCAAGGTTGGTGTGACTGACAGTGGTAACGAGGTGTGGAAGTGGACATGGAACGGCAGTTTCACGA
>CAMQBP010000221.1 GCA_946999025.1 uncultured Prevotella sp.
TTTGTTGCGCGAAAGGCAGTGTGAACCAGCCCACGAGCATCGCACCTACGCATGTCCCGGCGGCGATGCATTGTCCAGTGGAAAGTTCGTATTCGGTGGCCCAATAGATGCACAGGGCCAGCCAAAGGGCATGTATAGCACCTTGCCATCCCCATGCTTTGAGCCGTTGACGCATGTCTTCCGTCCACAGGTGGAGTGTCAAAGACAGAATGGTGGCCGTGAGTGGATAGAACATGAGGAAGAATTCGAATCCTTTCATCTCTCCGCCATTGCTCAGATCGTGATTGAGGTACATCAGCGATAGGCATGAGGCGATGGTAAAAAACAGGGTCAGCGGAAATCTCTGTACAATGCTTTGCAGGCCTTCTTTCCAGTGTTTGAATGCGTCTTTAGATATGAAATGTACCATTGTTCGTCTTGGGTTTGATTAATATCGCAAATCTACAATAAAATATAAGTTATGCCAAGTGTCTTTTGATAAAAATGATTAATTTTGTCATCCTAACGTTTTTTCCCGCTTCCTCTTCATCGCAGTCTCGGTGGTGTTGATGGGGTGGAAAGGCACAACCAATAGCTTATGCAATTCAGAACCATAGTCAAAATAGACCAGCCCTCGTTTCAAATCCCGCCATTCGAGCGCATGCTCTTTGTCGGTTCATGCTTTGCTGACAGCATGGGGCGGCAGTTTGTCGAAGATAAGTTTCGCGTCACCGTCAATCCTTACGGCGTGATGTACAATCCGGCCAGCATTCTGCACACGGTAGAACGCACCGATGTAAACCCCAACGTGGCCGTGTTTACCCTGGGTACCAACCATGTGTACATCTTAAAAGAAACGAGCGAGATTGTAGACAACTGCCAAAAGCGTCCGCAACGCTTATTTCGTGAAGCGGAATTGAGTGTGGAGGAGTGTGTGGCCTATCTGTCTCAAGCGATAGAATGTTTGGTGAAGCGCAATGACAAGGTGCGTGTCATTCTCACGGTCAGTCCCATCCGTTATGCCAAGTATGGTTTTCATGGCAGTCAGCTGTCCAAGGCCACGCTGCTTTTGACTACTCGCCAGTTGGAAGAACGTTATCCTGGCGTGGTGACTTATTTCCCAGCTTACGAGATCGTGAACGATGAGTTGCGCGATTATCGGTTTTACAAAGAAGACATGTTGCATCCCTCCGACCAAGCCGTGGCATACATCTGGGAACGTTTTTCGGATGCCTTTTTCAGTCAGGAGGCCAAACTTTTCTTGGCCGATTGGCAACCCGTGAAGGTCGCCTTGGCGCATCGTCCGTTCCATCCGGATGGCGATGCTTACCAGTCGTTCATCCGTCAGACGCAAGAGCGCATCAAGGAGTTGGAAAACAAATGGGGCGTAAACTTAACGGATCAAGCGTAATGTGCTGCCTTCTGTCCCTCATGGTTTGTTTTTACTTTTGAGGTATGAAGAATCTGTCGGTGTTTTTTTGTTCCCATTGCAGCAGCCACCACTTTCTGTCCAGTCCTCCCGCATAGCCCGTGAGGCTTCCGTTCGTGCCGATGACCCGGTGACAAGGAATGATGATGGAGATGGGATTGCGTCCAACGGCACCGCCCACCGCCTGGCTCGACATGCTTTTCACGCCGTGTTGCCTGGCCCATTGCATGGCAATGTCCTTGTAAGTGGTGGTTTCTCCATACGGAATGGTTAACAATAGCTGCCATACAGTCCTGCGAAACGGCGTACCGTTCAGCAGAATCGGGGGTGTGAACGTAGGGCGTTTGCCCTGAAAATAAACGTCGAGCCAAGTGCGAGTTTCATCAAAAATGGGGAGCGCATGATGTTGAGGTTGGTCACATAGCGTGTCGCCGAAGTGTTTTTGTCCTTCAAACCACAATCCTGTAAGCTGCTTGCCATTGCTGCCCATGGTGATGATTCCTAAGGGAGAGGCGTATGTGTCGATATATTGTTCCATTCCAAAAATGCTTTGTTGCTGTACAAAGATAACGAAAAAGATGAAATCATCGGCTGTTAACCATGCCAAATGTTTGTGAGCAAGAGCATGTTGAAGCCATCGTCCACATTCGTTTTGCTTTGGTGTTTACTTTTCGTTTATTTATCTGTCTCTGTCTGTTATGCTGTCTTTAGTGTATCAGCTTTTCATCTTCTTTTGTAATAAATCATGCCCTTCATCCGTTTATATAGAAAAAATAAGCATCATGAAGAAGCTATTGCTGTCTATGGCCCTGCTGATGGCCTGCACATTTGCCATGGCTCAACGCAGTGTTGGGACGTGGTCACTGATTCCCAAAGTAGGGGTAAACTTGGCAAACATCTCAAATTTTGACGTTATCAACACTGGTCTGTCCCCTGATTCGAAGCATCACGTAGTTGAGCAGAAGTCAAAATACCGCGAAGGATTTATCGGTGGACTGGACGTACAGTATCAAGCGGTGGATCAGGTGGCATTCTCTGCCGGTGTGTTCTATTCGGTTCAGGGAATGCGTTTTCCGCCATCAGAAACGATTGATAAGGCGAAAGTACACTATACGTCTGAGGATGTTCAGTGGAAATACGATTATCTTACGCTTCCCTTGATGGCTCATGTGGCGGTTCTTCCTGGTCTTTCGTTCAATGCAGGCGTGCAAATGGGGTACCTCTTGTCGGCAAAAGGTAGGGCTACGTTGTCGCAATTTACGGTCGACAAAGAAGGAAAAGCGCATTATCAGACTGACGAGAAAGGACATTTGCTGTATGCCTACACCGAAAAATATGACAACCTGTCCTACACAAAGCGCTTCGACGTTTCCATTCCTGTTGGCTTTTCGTTGGAGTACAGCCACGTGGTGCTGGATGCAAGATACAACTTCGGCCTGACCAAGATGAACAAATATACCCAAGATAGCATGAAAAACAAGGTGTTCACCTTCACGGTTGGTTATGTGTTTGACCTCTGATCAGTAAATACAATCCCTCACAAAAGATTATTCTCCATCATCTTCTAAATTGTAAACAGAAAACGCTTCTTCGATGATGCCCATCAGTTGTTATTTTAATAGCATGGAGTTTGGTGCCCAATAGCATGGAGTTTGGTGCCCAATAGCATTGAGATTGGACGCTAAAGTCATTGAGTTTGGTTGTGGTTTTGAATATTATTGGAAATCAACTACTTACGAGTAACTATTTTGTGATACTTCCCCTGCTGTAGTAAACAGGATGGTATCAATTTCCGTTTTTTAGTTCTCTTTTACACGCATATCGTATCTTTTACGTAATTTTGTGCGCTCAAACGGACAAAAACACTTCTTAAATGACGATTCAATGCAGATGATGAAAAGTATACTTCGTGGTGTGGGCCAGGTGATGTTTCAAGACAATGCGCTGTCGGGCGCACTGATGCTTGCAGGTATTGCTTGCAACTCCCTCCTCATGTGCTTGTTTGCCTTGGCTGGAAGTGCCATTGGTACATGTACGGCTGTTGCCCTTCGATATGACGGGGGACGCATCTGCGATGGCTTGTATGGCTTCAACGCTGCGCTGGTAGGTATCGCCGTACCCTGTTTCATGCCCATTCATGCAGGTTCGGTTCTGCTCATGGTGGTGGCATGTGTGCTGTCTGCGCTGGTGACGCGACTCTTCGAGCGGCAACGTTATGTCCCTGCGCTCACCGCACCCTTCGTACTCATCACCTGGGCAATGCTGCTGTTGAGTCACGTTTTCCCCCAGTTACAGCTGCCAGCAACGACAGCTGCTGATACTGCGGAAAGTTTCTCGCTGGTTAGAGCCGCCTCACTGAGCTTTGGACAAATCATGCTTCAGGGCAACAACCTGCTCACGGGCTTATTGTTTCTTCTTGCCATTTGTGTCAATTCGCGCAAGATGGGCGTGGAGTCGCTTGTAGCCTGCGGACTGTGTCTCGCCGTGGTGTGGGTGCCGGGTGTCAGTACCACCTCGGTGAACAACGGTATGTATGGCTACAATGCCA
>CAMQBP010000222.1 GCA_946999025.1 uncultured Prevotella sp.
TCATAAACATTTGATGACTATGTGCGGTGGTAATTTATAGAACCAGCCTTAAAACAAAGAAATACTAAACAATCTTGCAACTTCCCTGTATGTACTTGCTATACTTCAACGCACACTTGAAACCAATTAACGCACCAATTCAAGTTGAGTTTTGTTAAAATAAATGACAAAAAACGAGGGTTTAGAAAAAGACAAAATAGAAAAAAATGATAGGCACGCTCACTACACAAAAGTGTGAAAATGACAAAAATAAAGCCCAAATAATGTTAGAGCATTGAGTTAAGAGGACTGTAAACAGCACTTAAAGGCGCTATTCACATGAGATAAAAGGGTTAGAACAAAGAGTTAAGGGCACTAAAGCAATCATTTTGGATAGTAAAAGAGGTAAGTTAAACGCTTAACAGCATACACAATAATTATAAAACAATGATAAACAAGTACTTATAAAAGTCTTCAAATACTGCAATATTTGCGACGCATGACAGGTTTGTTTCAAAATACGGCAGCTATGAAGGGGTTGTTGTCAAGAAAAAAGATAAACATTTCCACTCATTTTGTCTCGAATTGGAGGTGTTGAGAAACTGGGTTGCAGTCTTCTTCGCTACAAGTGCCATTGATTTTCTGGCGAAGGGCACTTCCAATGATATGTGGAAGAAATAGCCATTTCATCGTTATACAACGACTTATATCAATTGGCAATGTACATTTTGACAGTATTTTACAAATATTATGGTAATAAAGGGAAAAACTTAGTCGAAAAACTTGCTTATGCCACATAAAATGACTATATTTGAAACACGATACTTATTTAATTTATAAGACTATGAAAAGAAAATTTTTTAATGCGAAATTTTATCGCAACAGTTCAGCAACGGAAATGATTGTGGAGAATGGCAAGATTGCTCAAATTGGCAATAATCTGCCTAAATGTGACGAGGAGATTGACCTGAAAGGTAAGTTTGTGCTTCCTCCTTACGTAGACCCACACTTGCACTTAGACTATGTTTACACGCTGGCAGAGATGGAAGGTATTGGCGCAGCATCGGGTACGCTTTACGAGGCTATTGAGAACTGGCCCAAATATAAGGCAACAATGACCATAGAGGGTGTCAAGAAGTTGGCACGCAAGGGTATTGAGGACGAAGTTTCACAGGGTGTACAGTTTATCCGCGCACAGACCGACGTCACCGATCCAAAGTTTATCGGCTTCAAGGCTCTCATGGAGCTGAAAGAAGAGATGAAGGATATTGTAGACATCCAGGTAGTTGCTTTCCCACAAAACGGTATGTACACCTATAAGGGTGGAAAAGAATTGGTGGAAGAGGCTCTGAAAATGGGAGCTGACGTGATTGGTGGTATCCCACACTACGAGCCCGCAAGAGAGTTCGGTGAGAAATCTATCCACGATATTGTTGAGTTGGCGATGAAATACAACGTGCTGATTGACGTTCACTGCGACGAGACCGACGACACCATGGCAAGGTTCGTAGAGATTTTGAACGCACTGGTATATCTGGAGGATTATGGTACAAAGACCACCGCCAGCCACACTTGCTCGTTCGGATCGGCTGACAACTCATACGCATACAGAATGTTCGACATGTTTAAGAGAAGCAAGATGAACTTCATCTCCTGCCCCACAGAGAATGCATACCTGCAAGGTCGTCAGGATACTTATCCAAAACGTCGCGGTTTGACACGCATCAAGGAGTTCATGCACATGGGTATCAATGTTGCTCTGGCTCAGGACTCTATTAACGACCCATGGTATCCACTGGGAAGCGGTAATATGATGAATATTCTGGACAATGCCATTCACCTGTCACAGTATGCAAGCCCGGAGGAAGTAGAAAATGCTTTCGATATGATTACTTACAACGGAGCTAAGTGTTTGAACATCCATAACGCATACGGACTGGAAGAAGGCAAGGATGCCAACTTTATCGTTCTGGACGGTGACAGCTCATGGGATTGCATCCGCAGACGTGTTGGTGTGCTGGCTTCTGTAAGAAAGGGTGAATTCTTGTTTAAGAAGAAACCTACAGAATATGAGATTCCTTTCAAGATGTAAGGACAAAAATAACGAGCGAACAAGTTGAGAAATTGACTGTTCAAACTCAAAAGTTATGATCACAAAAAAGGCTACTATCGAAAGAAGTAGCCTTTTTTGTGATGTATATTTTATTTGTAAATTATCCTATCCGACGCAATGTGTGTCTTGCAAAGATAGAAATAATCATTCCTGGAACCGCCATTAATACCGCATACCACAACAGGCTGAACGCTCCAAAGCGTATCAACAGCAGTCCTGCAATCCAAGTTGTAATCATAATAGAGAGGTTGAACATGCACGACTGCACCGACATTGCCACGTCCTTGGCTTTCTCTACTTGATTGCCCACAGCGGCCTGGAACAACGTAACGAGTGGCCCAAATGACAATCCCCACAAGAAGAAACCCAAATGAGAGATGCCTGTGGTGCCCTTAAAGAAGTAGAATATCAACATAGCGACGCCAAGGAAAGCAAACATCAACACTGTAAGCTCACGCAGATACTTGTCAATGTACTTCGTAGCAATAATAATGGAAATCAAAGAACCGATGCCAAAAACAAGTAACGCCATTTCAACGCCACCTTCAATACCTATCTCTCCTACCAATTGGGTAATGTAGGTATAGACTCCATAGTGTCCACAAACGCCCAACAAGGTGAGCAAGATAATAAGTAAGATGGACTTATTCTTGAGCATGGCGAATGGTGAAGTGCTCGATGTGAGCTTCTCGCCCGGTGTTGACGGCAACATGAAGAGTGACAACAAAGCAATCAGAGCCACCAAGAGTCCTAACACAATGAACTCAACGCGCCAACCAAACTGATCTCCAATAGAGGTCATCAAAGGCATACCAAGGCTAATACCTAACGTGTTGCCCGCCATAATAATGGCTACAGCTCTACCTTGATGACTTGGCTCAACGAGTCGCATACCGTAGGCTGCAATCATAGGCCACATGACTCCTGCACTGATACCACCAATGAAACGCAGTGCCAATATCAGATAATAGTTATGCACCAAACCCGACAAAATGTTACAAATCGCAAAGCCAATCAGTAACAGTAACAGTAGGTTTTTGCGGTTGAGGTGCATTGTGGCAGAAATGAGAGGAATACCGAAGATTGCCGAGGCAAGAGCATATAAGCCGACCATTCGACCGGCTTCAACTTCATTGATCTCCAAGTCTCCCATAATCTGTTGCAACACTC
Organism: uncultured Prevotella sp.; assembly: GCA_946999025.1. GTDB lineage: Bacteria > Bacteroidota > Bacteroidia > Bacteroidales > Bacteroidaceae > Prevotella. The sequence goes on from CAMQBP010000222.1 coordinate 3,263, forward strand.
CCGAAGGAAGTAACTCTGACAAAATTCCGACAAAAGTGACCGATGACATCAAAATCATCAGCACCCATGGAAATAATCCTGTTGTTTTGTTTTCATGTACCATAGGTCAAGTTGTTTAATTAAACTTTTTCCAAAGATAAACAATAAAAATGTACATTACAAATTTTCGATGATAAATTTACACATCATTTGGTTTATCCAATTTTTCCGAACAATTGGATGTAAATACGAACTAAAATGCAACGGTTCATCAAACGTATTAGGAGTGCCTTCAATTATTGAAGAACCAAAAAATATATAGGAGTAGGGAACTTTTCGTACGTTTGTACAAAAAGGAAAGAAAGGATTAACCAGAAAGAAACAACAATTTATCTTTCCGCCCAATCGCCTCGATCTAAATTGCGATAACTAATCGCCTCAGCCAAGTGTTCGGTCAACACTTCTGGAGATGCGGATAAGTCTGCAATGGTACGAGCAACTTTCAAAATACGACTATAGGCACGAGCTGACAGGCTCATTCGTTCCATAGCAACTCGCAACATCTCTACCCCATCCTGATTGGGTTCGGCATATTGATGTATCATGCGCTCGGTCATTTGGGCATTACAATAGATACCCTTGTGGTTTTGAAATCTCTCTGTCTGTATGGCACGTGCTTTCAGCACCCTTTGCCGAATATCTGCA
>CAMQBP010000223.1 GCA_946999025.1 uncultured Prevotella sp.
GAAAAATCATTTGTCCCCACTAATCTTCCGCTGAGCCGTAAAAACATACCGAACGAAACATGCGCATTAACATATCCGTCCAGTAGGAGCTGGTATTAATATGAGGTGCCGTATATGCCTTTACCTGCTACTCAATTGCCTACTCCACGGCGATAGTCCATGGGCGTGATACCGTATGCCTTCTTGAAGGCAGAGTAGAAATTGGGAGCATGCTCAAAACCGCATCGTTCAGCGATGTCTTCAATCGTCAGTCCAGGTTTGGTCTTCAGCAGATGTCGCGCCCGCAGCATCTTGATTTTCAGCATATAGGTGGCAGGAGAGTCGCCCGTGATGGTTACGAGTTTTCGGTGGAGCTGTCGGGGACTCATATTGAGCCTATCAGCCAGCGTGTTCACATCCAATCGCTGTTTGTCTAAGAGTTGATAGATAGAGTCAACCGTCTTGGCCAGAAAGCGTCGCTCCGCATCGGTGAGTATTTGCTTCTTGTCTGTGTCGTTGTCATTGCTGAACTTTTCACGTAGACGGTGATGGCGTTCGAGCAGCTTCTCCACCCGTGTGTGCAGTTCGTCGGGATTGAAAGGTTTGGAGAGATAGGCGTCGGCTCCGGCCTCCAGTCCCTTGATGCGCTCTTCCTCCGTAATCTTCGCCGTGACGACGATGATGGGAATGTGGTCGGTGATTTCGTTGCGGCGTACCTGCCGGCACACTTCCAGCCCGTCCATGCCGGGCATCATCAGGTCGGTGATGATGAGGTCGGGCACCAGGTCGAGTGCTTTTTCCAGTCCTTGTGTGCCGTTTTTGGCATAGGCGACGGCGTATTTGTTGGCAAAATGTGCGCCGATGTAGGCAGCGATATCGCGGTTGTCCTCGATGATGAGCAAGCGGCACTGGTCGTTGTCATTGTCGCTGTCGGCGAGTGTGGGTTCGGTTTCGGGCAGCAAGGGCGTGTTGGTGATGATTCTGTCGTCCGCTTTGTGCTTGCTGTCGTTGTGTATGGGTACTGTGATGTGAAAGGTGGTGCCTTTTCCGGGTGCACTCTCGACGTTTATCTTGCCTTTGACGGTGTCAATGATCTGTTTGACGAGTGCCAGTCCCACGCCTGTTCCGATGTTATGGGTGTTGCTATTGCCTTGGAAGAATGGCTCGAAGATATGGATGCGGGTCTCTTCGTCCATTCCTTGTCCGGTGTCGGCCACATCGATGTGCAGTTTGTCGTCCTCGCGCCACGCTGTGACATTCACTTTGCCGTATTCAGGAGTGAACTTGAAGGCGTTGGAGAGGAGGTTGTTGATGACCTTGTTGACGTAATAGGGCACGAAATCCATCACGATGGGGTCGCGGGAGATGAACTGCAGGTCGATGTTGCGGCTGCGGGCAAAGTCGCGATAGGTCTCGATAAGCATTGTGAGGTGGGCGGTGATGTCGCCGTTCTGCCAGTCGGGATTGCCCACGGCCGATTTGATCTTGGAGATGTCGAGCAGCTGATTGATGAGCGCAAGCAGTCGTTGTCCCTGCCGTTCGATGGTTCTAACATTGTCCCTTACCTCCTTTGGGACGGCATCCTGCATCTCGTGGCTCAGGCCGAGGATTACGGTGAGGGGTGTTCTGAACTCGTGTGTGATGTTTGTGAAGAAGTTCTCGCGCAGGGCCGACAGGCGTTTCAGCGCCAAGTGGTTGCGACGGTGAATGCGCTGGATATAGAAAAAAGTGGCCAGCGCGCCTGTCAGCGCAAGCACCAACAATACGAAAAGGGCATTGCCTACATGGCGTGCCGTGCGCTCCCTTTCCAGTTTCAGCCGTGCCTCGCCCATCTCCCTTTCCTGCCGATTGTGCTCGATGTTCAGAATCGTGTTCTGCATGCGGTTCACCTTCCCCATGTCGAGTATACTGTCCTGCATGGCGGTGGCTTTCTCGTAGGAGGCCAATGCCAATCGGCAGTTGCCGGTCTTCTTGTAGTGCTTATAATATAAGGTGTGGATTTCTGCCAGATGCTCGGGCGACTTGATGGCCTCGGCCATTTGCCGCGCTCTGTCCAGATAGCTCATGGTCTTGGCGTCGTTGCCCATCGCGTTGTGAATACCCGCCAGGGCGATGAGCGTGTTCAGCGCGTGCCACTCGTCCTTGGAGGTCTGCATCATTCGGTAGGCCTCCTCGTATTCTTCAGAAGCTTTGTCATATTCCTTCGCCTTCTCGTAGAGCGATCCGTAATAGGTGTGGCAGAGCGATATGCCAAGGTCACTGCCCGCTTCCCTATTCAGCTCCATCGACTTGCGGTAATAGACCCAGGCCGAGTCCGCCTGCCCACGATGCTCGAATATAGAGCCGAGGTTGGCGCAGTTGATGGCTTGTCCCAGTTGGCTGTGCAATTGCTGCTCGCCTTTCAGAGCCATGCGCAACACACTGTCGGCTCGATCGTAGTTGCCCAGTGTCATGTAGACGTTGCCCAGTCCGTTGAGCGCCACCACGCGGTTCTTCCTGGCCATGAATGCCGTGTCAGCGCACTCCTCGCTCAGTTTCCATGCACGGTAATGATATTCCTGCGCCACGTCGAGCACGCCCATACGGCGGTAGTCGGTACCGATGTTGTTCAGGGCCTGTACCCATTCCAGCGTGTCGCCGAGGGCCTCGGCCTGCTGCAGTCCCTCGCTGTGAGTGCGCAGTGCCTCCTCGAAACGGCTCTCGTTGCGCAGCTGCCTGCCCCATTCCCTAAGAGCTACCACGCTGCCGAGCCTGTCGCCCTCACTTTCCAATCGCTTTTGCAGCATGGCGAGCGAGTCTGTTCCACGGGTGGCGCGCACAAGGCTGTCTGCCACCTCGCGGTCGCCCTCGGTGATTGGTGCGGGACTCTTCTCACAGGCAACAAACAGGAGCCCAATGGAGACAAGCCATGTGAGTGCGCTTGACAACAGCCGTGCCGCTTTCATGAATGCCAAAAGCTGCAAAGGGGCTTGAAGGTCATGTTTGTAGTTCTGCATAGGGATAGCATTTTATTTGTTTTCATGGGTAATCGGCCTGTGTCAGCAGTGGTCAGCGCCGAGGATCTTCGCTCCTCTCGCACGGCCTGTTGTCGGACTGTCTTTTGAAATATCTCTTACTTCATGATTGCCAATTGATTGCAGGGATGATGCGCAAAGTTACAAATAAACCTTAAATACGCCATCAAAAATGACAGAAAACTGCCTTGAGGGATAAAAAAACCTAATCCTTAAAATATGTAAAACTATTCATGGGTTTCCTATGACTATCAGTGAGTTGCACGCCTGGAATGTCCGATGAGAATAATCGAGGCAGATGCAGAATGTCCGATTAGCATAGTTTTCTGTCCGATGAGCATAGTCCCTTCTGTGCGATTCGCCCTTAATTTTGCAACGGAAAACAGAAGAACCATGAACAAGACAAAAAGAAAAATACCTTCGGAAGATCAATGGCAGAAATCAAACGAGGCACAGCAATTCTCGGAAGACCGGGCACAACTGCTTGAAACCATCCGCGAAATGATGGACAATGAGTTTGATCGACGCGGAGTGAGCTCCGATGGCAACCCGCTTCGCGCAAACGCTCCGCCCGAGGGTACGGGGCGAGAGCACCCGCAGGCCAGGCCTGCGGGACCTGACGCCCCCAAACAGCCAGGGCTCACCTTCTGGCAGCGCGTGGCGCGATGGTTCTCCATCGGTTAGTCCTATTTTAGATATAGTGATAATTTTCACACGCCCAGGCCTCCTATAAGGCGTGCCCCCGACCGACAAAGACAGGGAGGGGGATTCAACAGGGAGGCACAATGATTATGAAAACAAAAAAATTACGACACCTGCTCACGGCCACAGCCGTGCTGTTTTCAATGATGCTTGCCCTGCCGCGGCAGGCGCAGGCGCAGAACACCGTTACCATCGACGGCGTAAAGAAAAACATTCTCTCCACCGAATTCA
>CAMQBP010000224.1 GCA_946999025.1 uncultured Prevotella sp.
AACGAAGCTGGTAAGGCTCTTGTAGCTGCTGGTCCTCAGCTCTAAATCTGATTGAGACACGATTCATATAGACTGGGGCTTATTCATTTTCATCAATGAATAAGCCCCTTTTTAACTTTGTGAAAATAACCTTTACGAAAAATTTATATCAATAACCATTTAAAACCAAAATTCAAATCATGATCAGACTAAACGCATTCTTGAAAGTAGACGAGAAAGATCGCCAACGGGTGCTATCACTTGGAAACCAACTCGTAGACAAGTCGCGTCAAGACGAGGGTTGTATCAGTTACGACTTCTTTGAAAGTACAACCATTTCCGGCGTATTTATGTTTTGTGAAACATGGAAAGACCAAGAATCTCTGGACAAACATGCCAATGCTCAGCATTTCTTGCATCTGGTACCTGAGATAGAAGTTTTTGGCAAGATGAAGTTGGAAAGATTCGATTTTTAAGCTTCATCCATCGAACCACACCATATATTATTGACTGATAAGAAGCTTATTATTCATAGATAAGAAGCGACACAAATCCTAAGAATCGTGGGAATGTGTCGCTCTTTTTATCCCTTGATATCTGAATGTTTTGTTGTTGAATGTATCAACAACTTAAACATCATTTTTAAATGAGACCAGTGATAATTTTCATAACTTTGTCCATATATCAAAAATCATAAGGATATGGCAGAACGGTTGAATCTGAATAACCAAATTGTACTCTATCAGAGTGAAGATGGAACGACGCAACTTGATGTTAAGTTGGAAGGGGAAACCGTGTGGCTTAATCGTCAACAAATGGCAGAACTCTTCGGAAGAGATGTGAAAACCATTGGCAAACACATCAACAATGCGCTAAGGGAGGAGTTGAACGATGGAATTTCAACTGTCGCAAAATTTGCGACAGTTCAAAAAGAAGGGTCAAGACGCGTTAACAGAGAGGTAGAATACTACAATCTTGATATGATTATATCTGTTGGTTATCGTGTGAAGAGCAGGCGAGGTGTAGAGTTTAGACGATGGGCAAACGGCATTTTGAAACAGTTTCTTATCAAAGGTTATGCAGTGAATGAGCGCATTCGGCAAAGGCAAATAGCCGAACTGCGTCAGTTGGTATTGGTAGTTGGCAGAACAATAGAACAGCAACCTTTTGCCATGACCGATGAGAGCCATGCGCTGTTTGACGTGGTGGTGGATTATACCTATGCTTTAGACACATTGGATAACTATGACTACCAACGGTTGTACATCAAAAAAACTACGCGGGGAGAACTCTTTCATGCTACTTACGATAATGCCATGCAAGAAATAGAGATGCTTCGAGAAAAGTTTGGTGCATCAACACTTTTCGGCAACGAGAAGGATGAATCCTTTAAAAGCAGCATCGGACAGATCTATCAAACCTTCGATGGCGAGGAACTCTATCCCAGTGTTGAGGAGAAGGCTGCCATGCTTCTCTATCTTGTTACCAAGAACCATTCGTTCAGCGATGGAAACAAACGCATCGCCGCCACACTCTTTCTTTGGTTTATGAACAATAACGGCATTCTTTACCGTGAGGACGGATCCAAACGCATCGCTGACAACACCCTCGTGGCGCTTACATTGATGATTGCCGAAAGCCGAACGGAGGAAAAAGACATCATGGTGAAGGTTGTTGTTAACTTAATCAATAAGAGCAATTAAATGGGGTTATTTCATTGTTAACAATGAAAAACACCTTTCTTTACTTGAAGCACCATGGTAGTAAAAGTTAACAATTGGTGTCACTATGCGCAGGTTTCATTTCTTTGTAGTACCTTTGCAAAGCCTTTCATTGGGTTGATATTCGACCAATAAAGTCAAAATATAAGTAAGATAGACAATGGAAAATTTCAGATTTCAAGCAGTTACTGAGGCTTCAAAGAAAGCCCCATTGGCTGTGAAGGCTCCTAAGGAACGGCCTTCAGAGTATTTTGGTAAATACGTCTTTAACCGTGCAAAAATGCAGAAATACCTGCCGGAAGACGTGTTCCAGCAACTCACTGATGTGATTGACAATGGTGCCCATTTCAATCGTTCCATTGCTAATGCCGTGGCAACCGGTATGAAACACTGGGCACAGGAAAACGGTGTGACGCATTACACGCACTGGTTTCAGCCTTTGACGGAAGGAACAGCCGAGAAACATGACGCCTTTGTGGAGTTTGACGGTAAGGGTGGTATGATTGAAGAGTTTAGTGGAAAGTTGTTAGTTCAGCAAGAAGCCGACTCATCTTCGTTTCCCAACGGAGGCATTCGCAACACCTTTGAGGCGCGAGGTTATTCGGCTTGGGATCCAACGTCACCAGTTTTCATCATTGATGATACGCTTTGTATTCCCACTATCTTTATTTCGTATACGGGCGAGGCCCTCGATTACAAGGCTCCTCTGTTGCGTTCGCTCCATGCAGTTGATGTGGCGGCAACGCAAGTTTGTCGCTATTTCGATCCTAACGTGAAGAAAGTGCGGGCCAATTTGGGCTGGGAACAGGAATATTTCCTGGTAGACGAGGATTTATACCATGCGCGTCCCGACCTGATGTTAACGGGTCGAACGCTCATGGGACATGATTCTGCCAAGAATCAGCAAATGGATGACCATTATTTGGGTACCATTCCAGATCGTGTGCAGGCGTTCATGAAAGACCTGGAGATACAGGCTCTCGAGCTTGGCATACCGTGTAAGACCCGTCACAACGAGGTGGCACCCAACCAATTTGAGTTGGCTCCCATCTTCGAGGAGTGCAACTTGGCCATCGATCACAACATGTTGCTCATGTCACTGATGAAACGTGTGGCACGCAGACATGGTTTTCATGTGCTGCTACACGAGAAGCCGTTTGCCGGAGTGAACGGCAGTGGCAAGCACAACAACTGGAGCTTGAGCACTGATACGGGCGTGTTGCTGCATGCACCGGGCAAGACAGCCGAGGATAACTTGCGCTTCGTGGTGTTCTTGGTGGAAACGTTGATGAGTGTGTACAAGCACAACGGACTCCTCAAGGCATCCATCATGAGTGCTACCAACGCACATCGATTGGGTGCAAACGAGGCTCCACCCGCCATCATTTCATCGTTCTTGGGCGCGCAACTCACCGAATTGTTGAACCATATCGAGGTGGCTGATAAGGAAGATTTGTTCACCTTGCATGGGAAACAGGGGATGATGTTGGACATTCCAGAGATTCCTGAGCTGTTTATAGACAATACAGACCGCAACAGAACCAGTCCGTTTGCCTTCACTGGTAATCGCTTTGAGTTCCGCGCCGTAGGCTCAGAAGCCAACTGTGCCTGCTCCATGTTGGTGCTTAATGCGGCCATGGCGGAGGCATTGACTAACTTCAAGAAGCGCGTGGATGCACTGATTGAGCAAGGTGAAGACCAAACATCGGCTATCATTGACATCCTTCGTGAGGATATCAAGACCTGTAAGCCCATTCATTTTGATGGCAACGGGTACAGTGAAGAATGGGTAAAAGAAGCCAAGCGACGTGGTCTGGACTGTGAAAACAGTTGTCCAGTCATCTTTGACCGTTATCTTGACGAAGACAGCATCAAGATGTTTGAGAGCACAGGCGTGATGACACGCAGCGAGTTGGTGGCGCGCAATGAGGTGAAATGGGAAATGTACACCAAGAAAATACAAATTGAGGCACGCGTTGTGGGTGATCTTACGATGAATCATATCATTCCGGTTGCAACCTATTATCAAAGTCAATTGGCCAACAACGTAGCGCGTATGTTCGAGATTTTTGACCGTGAGGAAGCGGAAAAGCTGACCTGTCGCAACAAAAAGATTATTCTGGAAATTGCTGAGCGCACAAAGATCATCGAGACAGGAGTGGAAGAATTGATTAATGCCCGCAAGGTTGCCAACAAGATAGAGAACGAGAGAGAGAAGGC
>CAMQBP010000225.1 GCA_946999025.1 uncultured Prevotella sp.
GCAGGCGCCGATGCATATTGGAATGTTAACAAGCAGTCGGCACATTATTTGAAAGAAATCCGGCAGGCATTCATTAATGGTGACGAAAAGAAGGCTGCGTTGTTAACACGCAAGAATTTTAACAGTACCGTCCCTTATGAATCGTGGAAGGAAAAGCCTTTCCGCTTTGGTAACTTCACCACTATGGGTGAGTTTTATATAGAGACAGGCTTGAGTTCTATCGGTATGAGCGAGTATAAGCGTGCACTTTCTTTGGATTCGGCATTGGCAACGGTACAGTTTAAGAAGGATGGTGTGAGATATGAGCGTAACTATTTCATCTCCTACCCGAATAATATCATGGTTGTACGTTTCAAGGCAGACCAACCTTGTAAGCAGAACTTAGTCTTCAGCTACGAATCAAACCCAGTATCGACGGGTAAGATGGAAGCAGATGGAAGCAATGGTTTGGTATTCAAGGCACATCTTGACAATAACCAGATGGAGTATGTAGTCCGCATCCAAGCTCTGAATCAAGGTGGTACTATCAGTAATGACAATGGAAAGTTGAGTATCTATGGTGCTAACGAAGTAGTTTTCTTGATTACAGCGGACACAGACTATAAGGTTAACTTTGCTCCAGACTTTAAGAATCCTCGAACATACGTAGGTGTGAATCCATCTGAGACAACCGCTTCTTGGATGAAAAAGGCTGTGGCACAAGGTTACGATGCTTTACTTCAAGCACATTACAAGGATTATGCCTCATTGTTCAACCGCGTTTCTTTGACATTGAATGATGGACAAAAAACTCAAGACATCCCAACTCCACAGCGTTTGATAAACTATCGCAAGGGTAAGGAAGATTATTACTTAGAGGAGCTATACTACCAGTTTGGCCGCTATCTGCTGATTGCCAGCTCACGACCTGGCAGCCTACCAGCAAACCTGCAAGGTATCTGGCACAATAATGTAGACGGACCGTGGCGAGTAGACTATCACAACAATATCAACATACAGATGAACTATTGGCCAGCAGGCTCTACAAACTTATCAGAATGTACGCTTCCGCTGATAGACTTCATCCGTACGTTAGTCAAACCGGGTGAAAAGACTGCGAAAGCATATTTCGGTGCAAGAGGTTGGACAGCTTCTATCTCTGGAAACATCTTCGGATTTACTGCACCATTGGAAAGTGAAGATATGTCATGGAACTTCAATCCTATGGCGGGTCCGTGGCTTGCTACTCACGTGTGGGAATACTACGACTATACACGAGATAAGAAGTTCTTGAAAGAGGTGGGATATGACCTCATCAAGAGTAGTGCTATCTTTGCCGTTGATTATCTATGGAAGAAGCCAGATGGTACTTATACAGCAGCACCTTCAACCTCACCAGAGCATGGACCGATAGATGAAGGTACGACTTTCGTACATGCGGTAATCCGTGAGATCTTGATGAATGCCATAGATGCTTCGAAAGTCTTAGATGTAGATAAAAAGGAGCGTAAGCAATGGGAAGAAGTCTTGAGAAAAATAGCACCTTATAAGGTAGGACGCTATGGTCAGTTGTTGGAATGGTCGAAGGACATTGACGATCCAAACGATCAGCACCGACATGTAAACCATTTGTTCGGCTTACATCCTGGACATACGGTTTCACCTATCACAACGCCAGCATTAGCAGAGGCATCAAAGGTGGTACTGAATCATCGTGGTGACGGAGCTACAGGATGGAGTATGGGATGGAAACTCAACCAGTGGGCACGCTTGCATGATGGAAACCGAGCATATAAACTCTTTGGAAATTTGCTGAAGAATGGTACACTGGATAACCTGTGGGACACTCATCCTCCTTTCCAGATTGATGGTAACTTTGGTGGTACAGCTGGTGTGACCGAAATGCTGATGCAAAGTCACATGGGCTTTATCCATTTACTGCCTGCATTGCCAGATGCTTGGAAAGATGGAGAAGTGAAAGGTCTTTGTGCCAAGGGTAACTTTGAGTTAGACATCCACTGGAAGAACGGCAGTTTGTCTTCCGTTACTGTTCTTTCAAAAGACGGTGGAAACTGTGAGTTAAGATACAAAGATGACAAATTTGTTTTGAAGACTGTCAAGAGTAAGAGCTATACTTTAAACTATATCAACGGCAACTTTGTACCAGTTAATAGTTAAGCGTATAATAATATTAACGTGAGTTCGACGAATTTAGAACAGAGCAAGCTGTGTGTCAATAGTTTTTTGAACATTGATACACAGCTTGCTCTGTTCTAAATTCTTCGAACTCACGTTAACATAAGGGAAATTGGCAAACCAGTGGTATTCTCTATCTGGGCGATGGTACATGGTTATGTTCAATGTGCGTAGGGCATCTTGGTGTCCATTGACGTGCTGCTGTAAGAAATCTGCGTGCTTCATATCTGTTTGAGTTGTGGCAGGGTGGTTAGCCCTGCCGTTACCTCTGTTAAGCTACTACCTTGTACTCATGAACATAGATGTAAACATCATCTTCTTCCTGTTCTTCGTTCCACTTGTCTATTTCTTCCTTTGTCACGTGTTCTCTGTTTATTAGTTTCGCCACATAGTCCAAAGCTTCCTTTTCCTCTGTAAAATACTCATGGTCGTATTGATTGTTTATGGCAGACTCTACATAGAATCTGTCAGAGAAATACTTGCCTTCGGCATCATTCGTGGCATAAACCTCGCATCCGGGTTCCTCGACGATGTAGTAGATGGTAAGGTCAGGCATCAGTTCTGATAAGACCTCATAGAAGTCGGTGGCTCCCCATGCCTCTTCTGCGTCGATGCGAAGCACCTGCCCATCGAAATCGTAATACTCGATGAAGCCCCGAAGATACTTCTTCATCTGCTTATCGGTGGCTCCCAACGCCTTCACGACGTTGCCCTCCCAATCGTCGCTTGCAGTCTCTGTGAGAGGCTTTTTACGACCTTTCATAAAGTCGTCAATCACCTTATAAACCTTGCTTACATCTTCTTTGCTACCCTCAATAACGTAGCTTGTACTTGCCCAATTTGCCATAGTTCTAAAGTTTTGAATGTTATCAATATGTTGTCTTAGTCAGTAAAAGCGTTGAGACGCTGCGCCTCAAACTCCCACTCATATCCTCGGTTGTTACATTGTGTCTGCAAGATGCACCTTATCGCCTTGGCATCGTCCTCGGTCATACCCCGATGCGCTATCAGTTGTGCGATAATGTCCTCCATATCCTCACCGATATAGACAAGCTCCCTCGATGCGAGGGAGTGCCATTCGTCTGTTCGGTAAACCAAGTAAATTACCTTTGTTTCCATCATTGAAACGTTAGAAGTGAAAATCAATGATACCGCCAACATAAATCTTGCTGCCTACCTCCAAATTCTCAATCCAGCGCATCAGCCCCACCGACTCTTCGGCATAGGTCTGGTCGGTCTCTGCGCTCAGATAGAACTGCGATGCGGTGTCGAGTGGGTTCTTTAGCTCCCTTTCGAGCTTGTAGGAATGCCCAACAAATTTCAAAACATTCTCGACATTCAACTCCGATGCGAGGTCTTGAATACGCTTTACCCACTGCTCCTTCCACTCATCGATACCACCTTGATACTCAAAGGTTGTCTCATCTATCTGTCGAAACATACCAGAAGGTAGAATGTAGCCTTTCAGTGTTTCGATAGCACTCTTGCGCCCTTCTTCCGAAATTTCTGCACAATAGTCGTAGTCTGTGCCGTCACCCTGATATAGTGTGTCCTCGTTGATAGTCTCCTTAATTGGAGTGTCTGAAATCTGATAAATCCATGCGTGCATAGTCGTAATGTTTTAAGTGATACATTTCCCTTTAGTTTAGCTGCTTTTGCAGCATCACTGTCGGGATTTCAAATTTTATGTGCAAGTGGTCAGCAAGTCCATGAGGCAGATAAGCC
>CAMQBP010000226.1 GCA_946999025.1 uncultured Prevotella sp.
GAATAGAAACCATCAAAATGCTCATTTCGAGCAAGGAGATAGGCAGTCAGAAAGAGCTGCTCGACGAACTGAAAAAAGAAGGTTTCGAGCTGACACAGGCCACCTTGAGCCGTGACCTGAAGCAGTTGAAGGTAGCCAAAGCGGCCAGCATGAATGGCAAATATGTGTACGTTCTGCCCAACGAAACTATGTATCGCCGGGTGCACAATCCTGCCTCGGCACGAGAAATGATGCGCACGCCGGGGTTCCTGTCCATCAATTTCTCTGGCAACATCGGCGTGATCAAAACCCGTCCGGGCTACGCCAGCAGCATCGCATACAACTTGGACAACAGCGACATCCCGGAAATACTGGGGACCATCGCCGGCGACGATACCATCTTCATCGTCGTTAAGGCTGGAGTGAGCGAACACGAGATAACAGACATACTCAACGATCTGCTGTTGAATATGTAATGAAAAATAAACGCATGGCGGGAAAGCATGCAACTTTTCTGGCCTCGGCAGCGTCTAACATACAAGTAAAAACAAAAGGAAAAATGTCATGAAGAAGAAATTAACCTTATCCAGCAACAAGATGATCGGAGGAGTTTGCGGCGGCCTGGCCGAGTATTTTGATTTAGACCCTACCCTCTTCCGTGTGCTCTATGCCGTGGCAACGGTGTTTACCGCTTTCAGCGGACTGATACTTTACCTCGTTTTGTGGATGATTATCCCCAAGAAATAACCGGTAACGAGAATTGTTTCATGGCACACATGGCTTCACGGGATGCGATTTTACCTGCGTCCCGCACATGCTTTAGTGTGCATACCAGAGCGAGCTGAAATCCCATAACGCCCATGGGCTGACGGTAAAAGGCTTACTGGCTACATGACGACAGCAGCCGATTGATGGGCAAAACTTACAGAAAAGCTGCACGGAAGTACTGATTGCGTGCAGCTTTTTATTGTATCCATCCGGCCGTTTTACGTTAAATGATGAAAATAAATAACCGATTGTAACATATTTTTTGTAATTTTGTACGCAGAAAGTTCGCCGTCGTTCATCCGTCGCGCAAGCTTTCTGTGAAGTAATATACGCTGTTTTAGTCTGCAAAATCATCTGATGCACTCGCTAAAATAGCTTATTTTATGCCCGTGACCGTAGGTTTTCCTACAAAGATGTCACAATTATCCATGAAGTACTGTAGGGTGCAACTCATCCTGGTATCTGTCTCTGGGCGTTTGTTTGACTCAGTGACAAATGTAACATGTGCTTCCAAGACAGTTTGCCGCGAGGCTTGAACAGAAATAAGAACAATGGAAAGACAAAAAACATTTAAATTCAAGACAGCTTTTGATCGCAAAGTAGCCATTCCTGGTTTGTCAGTATTAATTCTCCTATCTATTTATTGCGGACTTTTTCCGACCCAAGCCGAATCCGTGTTGACCACGGTTCAGACCTACGTTTATCAAAACATGAGTTGGGTTTACGTGCTGCTAATCACCTTCTTCATGGTGTTTCTGGTGCTGTTAGCGTGCAGCAAGGCTGGCAACATCCGATTGGGCGCAGACAATTCAGAACCACAATATGGCTTTTTCTCCTGGATTTCAATGCTTTTTGCGGCCGGCATGGGCATTGGATTGATGTATTATGGCGTGGCCGAACCGATGACTCATTATGTAGCACCAGCGTTGGCCGACTCCGCGATTCCGGCAAAAGAGGCTCAGTTACACACTTTTTTCCACTGGGGGCTGCACGCTTGGGGTGTTTATGCCATCGTGGGTCTGGTGCTGGCCTATTTCTCTTATCGTTATAAATTGCCCTTGGCCATTCGCAGTGGTTTATATCCCTTGTTGAAAGATAGAATCAATGGACCCGTAGGCGACGTCGTGGATATCTTCGCTTTGGTGAGTACCTTCTTCGGTATTGCCACCTCTTTAGGCTTGGGAGCCATGCAGCTCAACGCCGGACTGAGTTATTTGGGCCTGGTAGAAGAACAGAGCTTTACCTGGCAAGTTGCATTGGTCATCGCAGTGACCAGCATAGCCATTTGCTCTACACTGTTGGGTATGAACAAAGGTGTGAAGCGATTGAGCGAGCTTAATTTAGCGTTAGCGGTATTGCTGCTGATCTTTGTCCTCGCACTAGGCCCCACCATCTTCTTGTTGAGCGCATTCAGTGAAGGTGTTGGGCATTATTTCAGTCAGTTTGTCAACCTCACCTTCAACACGTTTGCCTTTGAGCCACAACGCCAACAGTGGTTCACCGACTGGACTGTGATGTTCTGGGCGTGGTGGATTTCCTGGTCGCCTTTCGTGGGTTTGTTTATTGCTCGCATCTCAAAAGGGCGCACCATTCGTGAATACATCCTGGGCGTGTTGCTGGTTCCGTCCTTACTTATCTTTGTGTGGATGACGGTTTTTGGCAACGGAGCCATCTGGTTTGACCAAAATACCGCAAACGGAGCGTTGTCTGCTCTGGCCAATTATCCTGACGTACTGCTGTTCAAGTTCCTGGAACAGTTCCCCATGTCTCAATTTCTTTGTGGACTGGCTCTTATGATGATTGCCGTGTTCTTTGTAACATCCTGTGATTCTGGCATTCTGGTAATGAACAGCATTTCCACCAAGAACAGGCCCAATTCGCCCCGTTGGCAGAACGTATTCTGGGGTGCCCTGCTCTGCTTACTATCCTTGTTGCTGTTGCGCACAGGTGGTTTGAAGGCTTTACAAACCATGACCTTAATCTCGGCCTTACCTTTTGGCATTGTCATCGCCCTGTTGTGCTTCTGCTTGGTCAAGGCTTTGAGGCTGGACAACCTGTATCACTCGACGAAACTTCCCTATGGTAGTCGCAATTGGAACGGAGAACATTGGGAGCAACGATTGGATCAAATCTTGACCTACTCGCAGAAAAAAGATGTTAAACGGTTCATGGCCGAGAAGGTTCGGCCAGCCTTTGAAGAGATTCTGGCGGCATTGGAGCCGAAAGGAATCCATGCCGAGATACGCGGCGAGCAAGAGGGTAAGATGAGGATTGAACTGATGATTCCGCACAACAAGATGAACAATTTTGTTTATGGAGTGATGCCCGAGCGACAAAGCATCTCCGACTACTTCATCGATGACGAGAACACGCCCAACATTGACACGATTGACCTGTACGTGCCCGTAACTTATTATAACGATGGTAGGCGCGGCAATGACATCCAATACCTGACGAAGGAAGAAATCATCGCAGATGTACTGCGCGAATACGAACGATTCAGCAGCATCATTCGCAACGAACAGAATGAATTGTTGGTGATAGACCGCGACCACTTGAAGTAATCACTCGAGGCTTGCACCGAACGCATTTCCATGCAACGGCGCACCAACAGACCGACAAACGGCATTGAACCAACTTAAAAAGGGTACCACGGAGGTACCCTTTTTTGTTTTTTCTAAAAATAAACTTCCTATTCGGAATTTTTTATCTACATTTGTAACGTATTGATGAAGGGGACAACATGATGATGTTACCCCGTCATTCATAAGAAGTACGAACCATGATGAGTGATTTGCTTTTGATATTAGCCATGCCCCTCGCAGGAACTGTGTTGGGCGCATCGTTTGTTTTCTTCATGAAGGACCAAATGTCAGCAGTGGTTCAAAAAGCATTGCTGGGCTTTGCGTCGGGCGTCATGGTGGCTGCCTCGATTTGGTCGCTGCTCATTCCCAGCATGGAACAATGGGCCGACATGGGCAAGTGGCAGGTATTACCGGCTGCGGTAGGCTTTGCGATAGGCATCGGATTCTTGTTGCTGCTCGACCATATCACGCCCCACTTGCACCTGGGGAGCACCGAACCCGAAGGGCCACGGGCGCATTTAAGTCGCACCACCATGCTCATCTTAGCCGTC
>CAMQBP010000227.1 GCA_946999025.1 uncultured Prevotella sp.
GCCACCTCTGCCTTGATGTGGGGCCAGGGGTTGTAATTGAGGAGTTCAAAGTCTTCGTATCTAAAGTCGAAAAGACTCTTCACGTCTGGATTCAGCTTCATCTGTGGCAGCTTACGAGGCGTGCGGGTGAGTTGCAACTTGGCCTGCTCGATGTGGTTCAGGTACAGGTGCGTGTCGCCCGTGGTGTGGATAAAATCACCCGCCTTCAGTCCTGTGACCTGCGCCATCATCTGTAGCAGCAGGGCATACGAGGCGATGTTGAAGGGCACGCCCAAGAAGGTGTCGGCGCTGCGTTGATACAATTGCAGCGACAAACGCCCGTCGGCCACATAAAACTGAAACAGACAGTGGCAGGGCGGTAGCGCCATTTCACTGATGTCGGCAGGATTCCAAGCAGTGACCAGCATTCTGCGGCTGTCGGGATGGTGCTTAATCAGGTCGATGACGTTTTGTATCTGGTCGATGGTGCCGCCGCGATGATCGGGCCACGAACGCCACTGATGTCCGTACACGGGACCCAGGTCTCCGTTTTCGTCCGCCCACTCGTTCCAAATGCTCACGCCATGTTCTTGCAGATATTTCACGTTGGTGTCTCCTTTGAGAAACCACAGCAGTTCGTAGACGATGGATTTCAGGTGCAGTTTCTTCGTGGTCAGCACAGGGAATCCATCCTCCAGGTTGAACCTCATCTGGTGGCCGAAAATACTCTTCGTGCCAGTTCCGGTGCGGTCAGTCTTCACTTTTCCTTCTTCGAGAATGCGATGAAGCAGGTCTAAATATTGTTGCATAGTTCGTTTATTTTATTCAATGTCAATGATGTGTGGCTCTTCCTCGGGGTTGTACTGGCTCTTGATGCGCCATTCGTTGGGGTAGAGGTTGTTGGCTCGGTTGCCAATGTTCTTCATGAAGCCCAGCGGTAGACCGCGATAAGTCACGAGAACGAAGCCGCGCGGGGTGTCTGCCGGCAGGGGGATGGCCTGACTTCGCAGATAGTTCAGGGCCTCAGCATGACTGAGTTCCACCTTCGGAAAGACCGCCGGATTGAGGCAGGTCGACAGAGCGAGCGACTCACTGGGAATCCAATTCTTGACCTTCTGCTGCCCCAGGCAGATGCCGGCCGACAACACGCGCAGTTGGCTGGCAGCCTTTTCGTACAGTCCAAGCAGCGGTTGTCGCATGGCCAGCAGCTCGTCACCTTTATTTATATAGCAGAAATTGTCGGGTTGCAGCAGCCATTCACGAACCATGTTGTTGTCCTTGCCGCTGCCGCTTTTCGCCTCTTTGCCTTTGGCCCCTCTCATGCTCGGTTGCTGCTTCAAAGGCTTCTCGGGCTTTCTCTCCCCATCTTTGCGCAGCACCGCCATGAACAGGCCTTCGCCCATTTGCTTTCCCTGGGCATTGTGATAACCGGGAATGAAGCGATAAACGTGCAGAGGTTCAGCGAGATAAGACGAACCGCCGATGGGGCTGCTGCCTTGGGTTTCTTGATGCATTAGAGATGGAGCGATAACCCAATGAGTTTCCGTGTCAATAGATAAGGTTTTAGCCCCCAATTCACTACATATCCAAGCCACGTTTTCCTCATTCTCTTTGGCGTTGAAAGTGCAGGTAGAATAAATCATCAGTCCGCCTGCTTCGAGGCATTCCCAGGCATCAGCCACGATGTCGCGTTGCAGGCGAGCGCAGTTCTCTACATTTTGCTCGCTCCATTCGTCGATGGCGTTGCTGTTTTTGCGAAACATGCCCTCGCCAGAGCATGGTGCGTCGCAGAGAATTACGTCAAACCGTAGCCCTGCCTTGCGATAATCAGCCGGATAATTGTTGGTGACGATCACGTCCGGATGTCCCCATTTCTGCACGTTTTCCGCCAGCACCTGCGCACGGTTTCTCACCGGTTCGTTGCACATCAACACGCTTCCCTCGGGCAATTCCGCACGAGCCAGTGTTGACTTTCCGCCCGGAGCGGCACACAAATCCAGCATCTTGACCGGTTCTCGAACATATTGCCTGAGCACGGCCGACAGGAACATCGACGACGGCTCCTGCACATAGTAGGCACCAGCGTGCAGCAGTGGGTCGAAGGTGAACGCGGGGCGGCATGCCAAGCGATAGCCCTGGTCGCACCAAGGCACCCGAACATGGGGTACGGCAACCTGTGCCGATGGGCATTTCTGGCGGTTCAGTCGGATGCAAGCTGCGGGTTCGTCTTGCAAGGCTTGCACGAAGTCATCGTACAAGTGGGTGCCCATCAGGGTGCGGGTGTAGGTTTCAAATGCTTCGGGAAGATGCATTGGTTTGTTTGTTTCGTGCAAATGTAGAAAAAATTTTGTTTCTTTGCAACTAAAAGCATGGCTGTTGCGTCCAACAAACAGAAAATTAAAAATAAGGATTGAAAATATGAAACAGTATCTTTTAGCATGTTTGATGTTGCTGGCCATAGGCATCAACGGTGCCACGGCTCAAGGTCATCATCGTCACCATCAGCCCGTAACGGGTGTAACAACGTCGGTCGACTCGCTCAACCAGGGTGTTGAGGCCTATTCAGACACCACCTCCGTGGCATCCGCTCCTGCTGATTCGATGGCGGAAGATTCGGGGTACAATACTGCTGTGGATGACGACGCCTACTGGGATGACGCAGACTCCGACTTTGTAGTCGAAGGAATTCCCTCCTGGTTGAGGAACCTTGGCGGCTCCTTCGGGGCCAAGGCCTTCGCCATCGTGGTGATATTCAGCGTGTTGTTCTTCATTTTGTTGCCAGTCATCATTGTGATTATGGTGCTGCGCCATATCATCAAGCGACATAACGACAAGGTGGCGCTGGCCGAAAAGGCCGTGGAGAACGGGCAACCCATTCCTGAAGAGTTGCTGCGGGTGGACAAACAGAGCTCCGAATATCTGTGGAAGACGGGCATCCGACATGTCGCTATCGGCGTGGGACTTATGGTGATGTTCGGCATCTGGGGATCAGAAACGCTCATTGGCATTGGTGGACTGATTGTCTGTCTGGGCATCGGACAGCTCGTCATGGCGAAGACGTCCAGCAAAAATCATGATGAATTGAAATAGCGTGAACACCCTCGACGATTTAACCCTTGTGCGACAGGTGACTGTTTCTCACAACAAGCGGGCCTTCGACCAGCTGGTGGTGAGGTATCAGTCGCCCATTCGGCGTTTCTTCCTGAGCCAGACCTTAGGCGACCAACCGCTGAGTGACGATTTGGCGCAAGACACGTTCGTCAAGGCTTACACCAAGTTGGTGCAGTACAGGGGACAGTCGAAGTTCTCTACCTGGCTCTACCGCATCGCTTACAACGTGTTCTACGACTATACGCGACAGCGGAAGATGACCGAAGGGTTGGATTCGCCAGCCGTTGCCGCACGCCACGCTACGGTGAGCGATAGTCAGCTGAAGATGGATCTGTACGATGCCTTGGATATCCTCACGCCCACCGAACGGCTCTGCGTGACCCTGCAGCTCATGGAAGGACAGCCCATCGACAAGATTGCTGACATCACGGGACTGGCGGAAGGAACGGTGAAATCGCACTTGTTCAGGGGTAAGGGTAAACTAACAACTTATTTAAAACAAAACGGTTATGATGGAAAATAAGGACGACGAACTGCTCAGACAGTTCTTTGCACAACATACTTTCGAGCTCGCCGACAATGGCTTTACCCAACAGGTAATGCAGAAGCTGCCACGCCGATTGGTCAACCTCAATCGCATTTGGGTGTTTTTCTGTTGCCTCTTGGGCGTGGTCTTCCTGCTGGTGAGCAACGCACTGAATCAGCTGCGCATGGTGTTCAGCAATTTCGTGGGCGACATCAATGGTTGGATAGCTTCCATAGAA